>CAYJID010000042.1:0-13096 GCA_964370135.1 uncultured Akkermansia sp.
TATCGACGAACTGGTTCTTACCAGTGAAGAAGGGGTGGGAATCAGAAGTGATACCACAGGAGATCACGTAATGCTCGACGCCGTCGATCTCTTCAGTCTTCTTGGAAGTCGCGCAGGAACGTGTGATGAATCGCTTGCCAGTGGTGATGTCCACGAAAACGACAGGATTGTATTTGGGATGAAAGTCAGGTTTCATGATGAAAAATACTGCGTTACCGTCGCAGTGCGGGATCAGCATAGCAAATTCTACAGCGATGTCAAGTTTTTTATGTGTTTTTTTGATATTTTATCTCTAAAAAATGACTTGCCAAAATGGGGATGAAGGGCTAAGATACAGACACACCTCAGTATGGGTGCACGCTATCTATACTCAACAACAATCATCAATAGACAACACCAGCAATGGACTTTATCACCCCCAATATAGCCGCTTTGACCCCCTCTTTAACACTGGCCGTGACCAACCGTGCAAAAGAGATGAAAGCGAACGGAGAGCAAGTGTTTGGTCTCGCCGGCGGAGAACCCGATAAGGACACCCCCAACAACATCAAGCAAGCCGCGATCAAAGCACTTGAAGAAGGTGTCACCAAGTACACTCCATCCGCTGGTCTCCCACAGCTGCGCCAAGCCATCTCTGACAAGCTCAAAAACGACAACGGTCTCGACTACAATATCAACCAGATCTGCGTCACCTCAGGAGCCAAGAACGCCGTCTTTAGCGCGCTGACTGCCACCATCGGTGAAGGCGACGAGGTCATCATCCCCTCCCCCTACTGGGTGAGCTACCCCTCCATGGTAGAGATCGCTGGTGGCGTCCCCGTATTCGTCGAGACAAAAGCCGAAAATGGCTGGAAGATCACCGCCGAGGAGTTTGAAAACGCGATGACTCCCCGCACCAAGATGATCATCCTCACCACGCCCAACAACCCCACAGGCTCCGTCTACTCCCGCGAAGAGCTCCTCGCTCTCGGTGAAGTCGCTATTGAAGAAGAAATCCTCATCCTCGCAGACGAGATCTATGAGCACCTTGTCTACGACGAAGCCGAGCACGTCTCTATCGCATCCCTCAGCCCCGAGCTCTACGAGCTCACCATCACCATCAACGGCTTCTCCAAGGGCTACGCCATGACAGGCTGGCGCCTCGGCTACTCCGCCGCCCCTCAGGCGATTGCGAACTCCATCCGCCTCATTCAGGATCACACCTGCTCGAATGTCACGAGCTTTGCCCAATATGGTGCGATCGAGGCACTCGAGGGCGACCAGAGCTTCATCGCTGACCTGCGCGAGGAATACGACTTCCGCCGCAACTACGTCTACGATCGCCTCTGCACTATCCCCAAGGTCAAGGTCGTCGAGCCCAAGGGTGCCTTCTACTTCTTCCTCGACATGAGTGAGACGGGCATGGACTCCATGAGCCTCTGCAACGAGCTGCTGGAGAAATACAAAGTCGCCGCCGTCCCTGGTGTCGCCTTCGGCAACGATCAGGCCATCCGCATCTCCTACTGCACCTCCATCGACGTGCTCAAGGAAGGCCTCGACCGCATCGAGGAATTCTGCAAATCCTGCTAATTCATCGCCCGCATCCCATTTCCCCACTCGCGCCATGACCCCTCATGGCGCGAGTTTTCATTTCAGCGCGCATCCCCCTCATGCTCCTCTCCCTCCTCCTCACCAGCGCGTTGAGCTACGACGCCGCCTCGCCCCTCCATCTCCCCGACACGCGCAGCTACGAGGAGGTCAGCTGGCTATGCTCGCACAACGCCATGAGCAACAAAGAGGAAAAATGGCTCATGCCCAATCAGCTCTGGAGCATCGAAACACAGCTACAGCGCGGTATCCATGCCCAGATGTGGGACATCTGGTACGATGACGATGGCGTCGCTACCCTGCGCCATGGTAACGGTCGCTTCTTTGACCCAGGAGAGCGTCGCCTCGACTCCGCCTGCCACGCATTGGAAGAATACCTCAGAAAACACCCTCGCGCCATCATCACCCTCATCCTCGAGTCCAAAGTCGATGAGAATGACATCCTCGCGAGTCTTCAGCGCAGCGGCGCTGCCCGCTACCTCTACCACCCTGCCACGCACCGCTCATGGCCGACACTGGGAAAGCTCCGAGCGGACAACACACGCCTGCTCGTCTTCATTGATCGCCGCAGCGCGCATTTTTTCCCCCTCTGGGATCATGCTGTCGAGACGGACTGGGTGAACCGTCATCCCGACAAGCTCAACAACAAGCTCCGCCGAGGGCAGCCCCAGCACGCGCTCTTCGTCGCCAATCATTTCGTCTGCAATCCCCTACCCTCACAGCGCGCCGCGCAGCTGATCAACCGCCGTACAGCACTCCAATCCCGCGCGCAGCAGCTCCAGCAGCTCTACCAGCGTCGCGTGAACTTCTGGACTCTCGACTTCATTGGCGTGACAGAGGAGAGTTTTTCCTTCATCGCGGAGCAAAACAGACTCGTCGCCCCGCGAAAAGAGTCAGCTCACCCAGCATCGAGCACCCCCACCTCGTAGCAAACTGAAAGTTTTTTTTAGTATTATTACTTAGCAGTAGTTAATAACAGAAACACGGTCTGCGTACATGATAGAATGTGTTCACCCTGCATTTTGCTACATTATCTATGGGCAAAGTAATAATTGCGATCATTCCGTTTGGACGCGTTCACGGCACTTTGTTCCTATAGGGGATCTTGCAAAATTAGCAGCTTCGGATTTTGCTGGCAGTTTGGATGAGAATTTGCGGCGTTTGGGCGCGCATAGCGAGCTATGTAAGCCCAAAAAGCCGCGAATTCTCGCCAAAATGCTGCAAAAGACGTGCTGTGTCGCTCATTTTCGAAATCTACAATTTCCCAGGACTAATTTTGCAAGGTCCCCTATAGTGGGCTTCTCGTTATTTCTAAATAAGGAAATTCAGAAAATCGCTTTACGTGGCAGTTTATGAGTGCTTTTAGGCTGGATATACCGTCGCTTTTCCCCCTACGAGGTGTCGTAGGGAGCTCTGATCTCAAATTGACATGCAATTTGTCCCGAATTTTCGTCTCAGAGGAATAATGAGAGCCAAGTATAACATCGTTTCTCACGAGGGCTTTGACTCCCATTGGTGAGGCTGATTTCAGTACTCTCTGTGTCAGTGAGCAAACCTAGACTTGTATTCATGCAGAAAAACTGCTAGGCTATTTATTAAGATGTATACGCTCGCTCATGGCGCGCAAGGTGATCGCGCAAACTCTATACTCAGCTTCTCCGCTTTGTACAAGCTCGTGTGGCTCTCTTGGATACCACTGAGCGCTGTTGGTACTTTGGTATGGCTGTTCTTTTTCTTTGGCTTGGATGTGCTGATGGATGCTATGGATGCTAGCATTTCTTCTCAGATCTCATTTGTCATGATCTGCACTCTCTTGTCTACCGCTGCTGGTGCGCTGGTTAGCCTCGCGACGAGGTACTGCTTTCTCCTTACGCGTCAGCGCTGTCATTTTTTCTACAGCTGCATCCGAGCAGTCGTCCTGAGCCTCTGGCATATTCCCTTGAGCTTAGGGTTTATTTACCTAGTTGGCGGAGGTTTTAGAGGGATGCATGACATGCCTGCGCTGCTCATCACCTCTCCCATGTTCTTCTTCGTACCCAGCATCGTACTCGTCGCTCTCGTGGAACAGAAACTCTCACAATCCTCCTCCAGATCCAGGGCGCAAGATCAAGGTGAGTGTATAAAAAATACGATTGGTGTGTAGAAACTGCCCCTTTTCTAACGTTCTTTTAGATATCATAATCCTTATAAATACCGAGAAAAACAATTTATCATGAATGAGTCATCTCACTATCACTCCCGCCTCCTGCCACCTGCGTATTGCGCTAGAGGGATAGTTGATCACTCGCTACGCGAGCTGCTATATGCGATCAGCTCGCGTCGGAAAAAATGTTGTTGTTGTGAATAAGAAGCCCCTCGTGACAGCGTGCAAAAACCCGTCCACAAGTGCTTAGGCACAGTCTTGCACGATGTTATAGGCTTCTTCAAATCACCATCAATGCAGAAAACCCCCTTCATCCTTGAAGGGGGTTTTTTATTACTCTTGCAGCAGTGAATGAAGCAAGTGCTGTCTAGGTGGCGGCGTGGCTCTACTTTTGGCCTTCCCTCGCGCTGCTGCTTCATGATCTAAGGCCATAGTAGGAGTATGACTCAGCACCCTTCCCTACGCATGACACAAAAAGCTAGCTATCGCGAGGCCACAGCCTGCCTACCAGTGAGGCTTTGCGGCACCTAGCTTCCCTCCCGCCTACACAGCTAGAGCTCGACAGAAATAAATCTCAAAACCAATAGCTTACACATGATTCTTTCTCGTCGCCATGCTGGCGATGCTTTGTTTGCAGTCTCCTCTATTGACGGCGATCATATTTTTCCTCGCCTAACAAGGAGGCATCAGCGCGTTTTTCATGAGACGTATCGCGTGGATAGAACTTGACACTTGCTGCGCATCGTGTAACAATGTTCACACGCTTTGGATCTCATCTATATGCTCTTTTCATTGAGATTAATCATGAAAACGGGCACTAGAAAACACCCGACCGAGGCGCTCGGCTTGAAATACATACTCGATGGCACTCACGGCTATCTTCTGGGCAAGCTAGAGAGGCATCAGAGCTCACTCATCTCGCCATCTATTGGCTCATTCTTCTGCGTGACGCGTTTTCTGCTGTTTCTTATCTCGATTTCTAAGCAAGGCTTAGCCATTAATTAATACTCTAACTTCTCTATCACTATGCACGCTCTCAGCGACTTTCACCGCAGCGAATACAACAATATCCTCTCACTACTCCTCAGTGAGGGCTGGGCGATCACGCCTCATGCAGAACTGAGCCTCGCTCTGCTCATTGAAAAGAATGATGAGCATTTTTTTCTACACTTCTTTGAGAGCACGGAGAGCTCGGCTGTAGATTGGCTTGCGGATGAGGAGGAGTATAAGGGGGAGCTCCCCCTGTGGTTTTCTGAAAGGTCACATAGTGTGTCTCCCGTCTATCTCATCAAGAAACATCTAGTAAAGATGGAGGCGTCGCCAGCACCGCTTCCAATCTTGATGCTCATGACGGGGACTCAGATCATCAATGCCGACGCGGAGCTCGAGAATTGGGGGGCCGTCAGGGTGCTCTCTGCCCAGTCCTTCCAACATCACATCAAGTCTGATTCCTTGGCTGATAGCCAGACCTCGATCGAGGATGTCAAGAAGAACTCCAAGCAAAGCCATGATTTCTCCTCCGTCATGGAGGGGCTATTTGAGTCACTTGCCGTCTCAAAGCACGACGAGGAGGAAGACTCAGATGATGATGAGGATGAAGATGCAGAGCTCGATGAAAAGGCGGATGCGGAGGAGCAGGCAGCCTCTGAGCTAAGTTCCCCCTTTTCCATGCCAGCGCGAAGCGACATGCTCTTCGCTCCGCCTCCCTTCGGCGCTCTCCGATCTCACAGTGTTCAATCCTGCATCAAGAAAGCGCGCTTTGATATCAAGAGCCGCAGCACAGGGATGCGGACACTGTGTACACATTTCCGTCCTGTCGAGCAGGAGGATGTGCTGCTCGTCTCGCTGGATACTGAGAGCCCTGTCGACGAGCAGGATATCAAGCTATGCCTTCATAATAAGGAAAATGACCTCGTTGCCCAGACGACGGGGAGACTCACCGCGACAGATCAGACCTATGAGCTCGCCTTTGCCGCACTGCCCAAGGGGCATTATCGCTTTTCTGTACGCGATATCGGGGACAATACGCTATTTTCTTGCTATATATTTGCCCATGAGGGCTCGACGGCCTATGAGGAGCATATCGAGCTGCTGGGCTTTGGGCTCTATCGCCTAGATGAGGGCTGCGTTCTGGGGGAGAAGATCTTTCAGCACACCGATGTCAAGATAGCCTTCGCGATCAAGGGATTGAAGAGCATTTTACTAGGAGTCGGCTACAAGAGCCTTTCGCCGAACAGCGGCTACCAGTTCGTCATCCATGTGCAAGATGAAGACGGAGCATGCGTCTTTGAGTACTCACGCGAGGGCTCATTTCTGCCGGGCGACGCCGAGATAGCTTTGGAGCTCGAGCTAGGAGATCAGCTGCGGAGGCAGGGCACCTACGCGGTGAGCATTCTCTACTACGGGGCGATCATCCTCAAGACCAAGTTCATCATCGGCGAGCAGGATCAGAAGTACACCTTCCGCAAGGACTCGATAGAGATGAAGCGCAAGAAGACTATGGGGCTCGCGCCCAAGATCGCCGACCCCATGGGCAGACTCAGCTCCATGATAGGACTCACGCGGCTGAAGCGCGACATCAAGTCCCTCGTCGCCAAGGTGCGATTCGATCGCGCACGCGCAGAGAAGGGACTGCCTGCGCGCGCCATGCCCCTCCACCTCGCCTTCCTCGGCAACCCAGGGACGGGCAAGACGACCGTCGCCAAGATCCTAGGACAGATCTACAAAGAAATCGGACTGCTGGAGAAGGGACACGTCGTCGTCGAGGAGCGCGGCACTCTCACAGGGCAGAATTGGAACTCCGAGACCGATCTCACACGCGCCGCCATCGAGGCCTCGCGCGAGGGCATCCTCTTCATCGACGAGGCCTACGAGCTCGTCACTGAGCATCCGCAGGACCCAGGGCGTCAGGTCGTCGGCGCGCTGCTCACCAAGATGGCCGATGAGAGCTACCGCAACTGGGTGGTCGTCTTTGCAGGCTACACAAAGCCCATGGAGCGCTTCCTGAGTACGAACCCGGGGCTGCGCTCGCGCACGACCTGCGTCTACTTTGACGACTACAATGGCGATGAGCTCATCGAGATCGCGGATCTGTGGATGCGGGACAACGACTACGAGCTCACCGCAGCAGCGCGCGATCTGCTGGAGATGAATATCACCGAGGCCTACGCGACCCGCGACGAGCACTTTGGCAACGCACGCTACATCAATACACTGCTGGAGAAGGAGGTGCTCCCTGCCATGGCGCAGCGCGTCCTCGATGCAGGATTGGAAGACGATGAGAGGGCCCTGCGCACCATCATCGAGAGCGACATCCCCAACTACCATCTAGAGCATGGGGGCGAGGCGGCTCTCGCCGAGCTCCATGCGATGGTGGGGCTGAGCCGCCTCAAGGAGAAAATCCAAGAGCAGCTCAACTTCATCCGCTTTCACAACGCACGCCGCGCGCAGAACATCGACACTCCCCTACCGCCCATGCACATGCTCTTCACAGGCAACCCTGGGACGGGCAAGACCAGTGTGGCGAAGTGCCTGGGCAAGATTTACAAATCCATGGGTGTCCTGCGCCACGGCAATGTCATCCGCATCACGCGCGCGGATGTCGTCGATACCGTCGTCGGCGGCACGGAGAAAAAGATGCAAAACATCCTCCAAGGTGCACGCGGCAACATCCTACTCGTCGATGAGGCCTACAACTTTATGAAAGTCCAGGGCAGCAACGACGACGGACACCGCGCCATCGAGATGCTACTCGACGCGCTGGGCAGCGAGACCTGCAACATGATCGTCATCCTCGCGGGCTACACAAAGGAGATGGAGCAACTCATCACGCTCAACCCCGGTCTCAAGGGGCGCTTCCCACACACCATGGAGTTCCCCGATTATAATGAGGACGAGCTCTATGAGATCGCGATGAAGGAGGCAAAGACGAGCAAGCTCACCCTGAGCCGCAGCGCACAGCGCGCGCTGCGCGCCGTCATCAAGCGCGAGCTGGAGTGCAAGGACGCCTTGTTTGCCAATGGTCGCTTTGCTGTACGCCTCGTGCGCAGCACCATCATGACCAAGATGGCCAGCCGCCTCGTCAACGAAACCAGCAAGAGAAAGCTCTCCATGGTCAAGAAAGAGGACCTGCCCATCACCGATGAGGAGGTCAAGATGATCTTCGCCGATGGATTCGACGAGAAATCCCTTGCCAAGGCGCTCGCCGAGCTCGACGCGCTCGTGGGGCTCACGCATGTAAAAAAATCCCTCCACCAATTCGTCGCCGTGACACGCGCCCAGCGCGCCCGCGGGATAGATATCCCTGTGCACTACCCGCAGCGGTGGCGATTCGTGGGGAACTTTGGCACGGGCAAGAGCAGTGTTGCGCGCATCTTAACCGATATACTCAAGGCCCTGCGCCTGCTCAAGAACAACAAGCTGGTGACCTTCTCCACCGACGAGTTGCTCACCAACGGCCAGACTCTGAGCTCGCCAAACCTGCAAAAGAGCATCGTCGAGGCGCACCACGGCGTGCTCTTCCTCAATAGCTCGATGCAACAGTTCCCCGGCAGCGAGAGCAGGCTCAATCCCGACATCCTCCAAGCACTCATCGCCGCGAACAGCACGGAGCGTCAAGGCACCTTCGCCCTGATCACGGCAGAGAGCTTCACTCCCAAAGCACAGCTCGCCAAGAGCCTCACGCAGAATGGGATCTATGACTTCAACTCCACGTTGATCTTTGAGGACTACACGCCCGAGGAGCTGCTCGGCATCCTGCACGCCTGCCTGCAGCGACAGGGCCTCAAGCTCAATGCGCGTGCCACGCGCATCATGGCTGACTACATCAAGCGATTCGCCCTCGACGACCAATCCCACTATGCGAACTCCCACACCATGGAGCTACTAAGCCACACGATTCAGAAACTGTGCCTCACCCGCGACTGCAGCGCGAGCCTCGTCGATGAGAGCATCGTCAACGAGCTCCAGCAGTCCCACCTCCCCGCTCGCGGCCGCATGGGCTTCTGAGATAAAGGCATGGGAAAGATAGATCAATAGCGCACAAGCCACATGAGCACGTGACTGAGAGGTCAAATGTGCTGGCGTAGAAACATGCCCTTCCAAAAAAGCTGGGCATCATTCCTTGTGAGTCCCCGCATGTTGATGTAGCGCGTGAGGAGTAGCTGGCAATCACGGTGCCCCATGGCGAGCTGGGGCAGGGGTAGATCCTTGTACATCTTTGCATGATAACTTGCAAAGGTGTGGCGCAGCACGTCAGGTACCCATGTGGCAAATCCAGCCTCTTGACGCAGATTGCGCCAGCGTATACGCCAGTTGGGCGGGCAGATCTCCCCTTTGCGACGAAGACGACGTAGGAGACATATCAGAGGTGGCGCGAGGGGGATGTGGCGCCCGCCTCCAGTCTTGCTATGCGTGGCCCGCATGTAGAGTATTTCCTCCTCCCAGTCGATATCATGCCAGCCAATGCGACGTATCTCCTCGGGGCGTACGCCTGCATAGACCATCAGCCCGAGCGCGGGGAGACAGGCTCGATGCGATGCTTGCTGCGCTGTGCTAAAGAGGCGCTTGAGATCGTCTATAGAGAGTGGTGCGATGGTCTGCTCCTTGAGATGGGGCGAGCTGACGCGTTGCACGGGATTTTCTGCACACCAGCCTCGACGATAAGAGATAGAAAAGCACAGGCACCACGACTCTGAGCAAGGGCGAGGTCTACACTACGGGCAGCTTTGTCTCTGCGAACATGGCCTTCCATGAGCAAGACGCCACCGTGGGTTCTCTCGAAGTCAGCGGCTCGGGTGCAGGTGACAACAACTTCACCCTCTCCGACTCCACCTTCACCGTGAAGGATAGCATGAACGTCGCAGGCAACGCCACCCTAACTGGTAGCAGCCTCAACGTCGAAGCTGGCGGCATGATCGTCGGCGGCGCACTCGGTCTCGAGGACAGCCATCTGACCGTCGTGGGCAATGCGAGTGTCGTAGGCGACGCCAGCCTGAGCAACAGTGCGCTCACCGTCACTGAAGACAGCGTCATGGGCGGCAACCTGAGCCTAGACAACTCGCAGCTGGAGCTTGAGGGCGACCTCAACACCCTCGCAGGTGATTTGACACTCGACAAGGGCTCACGCCTCGAGTCCAGCATCATCTCCATGGCTGGCGGCGATGCCGACATCCTCGCAGGATCCCTGCTCGATGCCGACCTCTCGGGCGTCAACAACCTCGACGTGGACAACAGCCGCATCACAGGTGATGTCTCCCTTGCAGGAGCACTCACACTTGATGCCTCCACGATTGACGGTGACGTCATCGGGGCGACCAGCACCAGCATTGAGAACGTCGTTGCTATCAACAGCCTCCAGACAGCAGCTCTCAGCCTCGCTGAGGGATCTACCCTCACCGTAGACACAGGAGCTAGCGCAGCGGGTGATCTCTCCATCCTCGGCTCCATCAGCTCACTGGCGGGAGACATCTCGCTGACAGGCGATGCAGACTCCGTCATTGATGCCAACATCACCGCACTCGCAGGCAACATCGCCCTCGCTGGTGACATCACCATCACCAATTCGCTGGACAACGACAGCCAGCGACTCCTGAGTGCCACCGACGGTATCACCATCGCCAAGGACGCGACGATCACCGCCAGTGATGTGAAGCTCAGCACCGCAGGCACCATCGCTCTTGATGGCACACTCAACGCGGGAGAAGGCGTCAGCCTCGCCTCCAGCGTCATCGGAGCTGGCACGCTCAACAAGAGCGGCGGCGACACCCTCACCTTGCAAGCAGGCAGCGATCTCTCCGCAGGTCAGGTGAACGTCACAGGACAGTCCACACTCGACGCCACCGCAGGTGTCCAGCTCGGCGACCTCCATGTCAGCAGTGACTCCACACTCATCGTCGCGAACACAGGTCTCGCTAGCATGGGTACAGTCAGCGCAGAAGATGTCATCTTTGACGCCCCTGGTGCCGCCTCATCCAGCGCACTCGTCCTCGACGTCGACCTCGCCACGCAGAAGAGCGATCTTCTCAGTGCCAAGTCCATCGACTTCAACGGAGCAAAAGTTGCCATCAATGGTCACAACCTCCTCAGCGAATCCTCCATTGCCGACCAAACCTACATCACCATCGCCACAGGCGAGATTGCTGCAGGTGACGAAGCAAGCATGTACGTCGACCACAACCTCGTCAGTCTCAACGCTCATACCTACACGGTCACCGATGCGACGACGGGCACAGAAAGCGTACAGATCAAGCTGAGCAAGAACTACATCGGCGCGGCAAAGACGGAGAACCAGTCAGCAGTCGCCACGGCTCCCCAGTCACTCAACCTCAATGAGGTCGAAGGCAGCGAGCTCGGTGCCGTTCTCGCCGCACTGGGTCAGACACAGTCTGAGGCTGATGCACTCATCGCCCTCGACTCGCTCAACGGCTACGAGCTGGCGAATATGAACCGCTTTGTCGTTGACGCCGCCAGCCACCACTTGCTCACACTTCGCAACACCACACTGGTGATGTCTGAGTCGCTGGGCATGGAAGAGGGCAAGCGCAGTGCCGCGTCGCTCATCATCACAGGTGGCGGTAGCGACCTCAACAGCGATGGCAATGGCAGCGACTACTCCAGCAGCAGCATTGGATTCATGCTCGTCGGAGCACGCAAGGTTACTGACCGTTGGACAGCAGGCTACAGCTTTGCCTACTCCAGCGACAGCGCTGATGCGGGCAGTGCCTCGATGGACTCGAATACCTTCTACCTTGACGCGAGCATGGTCTACCATGGCAAGCGCAATACGCAGGTATTCACCCTCGGAGCTGGCTTCTACGATCTGAGCACCTCGCGCAATGTGCATATCAATGCCCCAGGATACAGCATCAACGGACAGGCTGAGGGCTCGACGAATGCCGCACTCATCAACCTCGGCTACGAGATGGACTACAGCTTCATGAATCGTGATGCCGCGCACCTCGTCTCCGCCGTCGCTCAGCTCGATGCCACCTTTGGCACCATCGAGGGCTTCAGCGAGAAGGGCATGGGCAATGCTGGACTCTACGTCGATCCAGACGCCATCGTCAGCGTCACAGCTGCTGCAGGTGCTCGCTATCGTCATAACTACCAGATGAATGGTCAGAGCGGCTTCTTCAGCGCAGAAATGCTGCTCACCGCCAACACGGGGAACAATGAAGCCTCCATCAGCAACCGATTCATCGGTGGTGGTCCCAGCTTCACCCAGCATGCTTCCGACTCAAGCAACATCGGCCTGCGTCTCAACATCAACGGTCTCGTCCCCATTGATGAAGATTGGAGTGCCTTTGGTAGCGTGAACGCCGAATTCCGCACGGATCAGAACTCAGTCAACGCCGCCGCCGGCGTGAAGTACTCGTTCTGATAAGCGCAAGAAACAAGAAATAGTCCCCGTACGCTACTCCTCGTAGCGTACGGGTTATCCCTTTGAGGGGCTTTGATTGATGCTAATCGTGGCAAGTTTATAGTGAGATGTGACTTGCTTACGAGAGGTTTGAGGCTATCTACGGACTGAGGAGGAGCGAGGTGTCTGGTTCACATCGCTCATGCTAGTAGCGTACTTTTCATCAGATTCGTCGGTACATAGTAATTCAATCAGAGTCCCTCATCTAGGGGCTCTCTGTCCCTCCCCTCCGTTGAAATTGTCAACGGGGAAGCGCGTTTACACATAACGCGCATGAGGCGTTCCATGAGGCGGCGTGGTGTGGCGGTGTGCTCGCTTTATTCTTGCTATGCGAGGAGTATGCTTGTATAGTGGTTTTTATAGGAAAGCGGATTTATGGAGTTTATTTTGCTATGTTTGGTGATTGGGATTGTTTTTTGGGTCAGGTCTGTTGATTCGAAAATCAATAAGCTCAGGTGGGACGTCGATCGTATGGTCAAGAGGCTTGAGAAGGTGCAAGTGACCACCCAAGCAAAGCCCATCGCTCGTAACAAAGCTAACACGCCTCCCGTGGAGACGGCTGATTCTCCTGCTCCTGCGGACGCCCCTACTCTCACTCTCACTCCCTCTCCCACACCTGCCCCCGCACTCGCGCGCGCTGCTGAGCCTCTCAAGCAAGAGAAAGTAAAGGAAGAGCAGAAGAAAGAGGAGACGGAGCAAAACAATCCCCCTACCACACTCCCTCAACTGCCTGCCGCGGACGCGAAGGACACGAAGGAGAAAGTGGAGCCCGACACCAGCTTTGAGCGTCTGCTGCTGGGCAATCTATTCAACAAGATCGGGGCGATCGCTCTCATCATCGGCGCGGCTATCTTCATCAAGATGATCTCGCCTTATATGAACTTCTCCCCTGTGATGCGCGTGTTCTCCGTCTTTGTCCTCGGGGTGGTGCTGATGGGGATTTCTGT
>CAYJID010000043.1:0-12839 GCA_964370135.1 uncultured Akkermansia sp.
CGCGCGCCTAAAGCGGGTGTGTTCTCGATTTTACAGAAAAGATTTTACACTAGCCTCAGAGGGCACTCTGAGGCGTTAATTCGAGACAAATTGCACGACAATTTGAGACCAGAGCCCCCATGATTGATGAGCAGTGGTTCTCAACGACTCTTTTTTTAGGGCGAAAGAAAACCCCACTGCTGTGACGCAGTGGGGTTTTGACATAAGAGGCTTGCGAGCGTTGATTAGCTGTGCGTGAGCTTGCCGTAGAGAGGTCCAAAGTTCGCGCAGGCGCGGAAGTCGGCGGACTCGGCGCAGCGTGTGCCAAAGGCACCCCATGCCTTGGGACGCATGATGCGGTCGCTGTCCACATTGTGCATCGCGACGGGGATGCGCAGCATGGAGGCGAGCGTGATGAGGTCAGCGCCGACGTGACCGTAGCTGGCGGAGGCATGGTTCGCGCCCCAGTCATTCATGACGGAGTAGACGTCGGTGAAGCTGCCTTCACCCGTGATCTTGGGTACGAACCAAGTCGTGGGCCAGGAGGGGTTCGTGCGCTCGTTGAGCTTGTCGTGGATCTCGGGGGCGATGTCTACTGCCCAGCCTTCTGCGATCTGGAGGACAGGGCCGAGACCCTTCACGAGGTTGATGCGTGCCATGGTCATGGGCATCTCACCCTTGGTGAGGAAGTTCGACGAGAAGCCGCCGCCGCGGAAGTATTCTTCCACCGCAGGACCCCACTTTGTGGCGTCGAGGCAGGCTTGTTTTTCTTCTTCGCTGATGTCCCAGAAGGGCTTGACGACAGGGTTGCCTTCTGCGTCACGCTGCTCGCCTGTCCAATCGAGGGAGGCGGAGCCGGAGTTGATGAGGTGGATGATGCCGTTGGCGGCACGCCCCGTGAGGGATTGACCCGTCACACGCTCGACAGCCTCAGGGCTCCAGTAGGTGCGCACGTCGGCAAAGAGCTGGGCTGTGCCTGTGACGAGCTGACCAAAGAGCATAGCGATGCCGTTGAGCGCGTCGTTCTCGGTGGCGAGGACGTAGGCTTGGCGGATGCCGTTCCAGTCAAAGGAGGAGTTGAGGATGGCTTCGCTGAAGTCGCCGTTTGCCATGAAGTCGGTCCACGCGCGCTGGCCTTGGAAGCCGGCGGCGATCGCGTTGTGCCCTTGGGCTTCCTCGGCGAATCCGAGCTCGATGAGGCGGGGGTTGCCATTCATGAGGTCGCGGATGATGAGTGTCATCTTGACGACGGTATCCCAGGAGATTTTTTTGCTTTCTTCCGTGATGGGCGTTTCGTTCCAGTCCTTGCCCTCAAGGCAGTTCTCCTTCGTCCACGCGACGGCTTTCTCGTACTCGACGGGGTCAAAGATGCTCAGCTCAAGGCGGCGCTTGATCTCGCACATGTCGACGAACTCCGTGCGCATGCCGAGGTAGTCGCTGATGAAGTGAGCATCAACCATGGAGCCAGCGATGCCCATGGAGACGTAGCCGAGGCTGAGGTAGGCCTGATCCTTCATCGTTGCGACGGCGAGGCCGCTGCGGGCAAAGGCGAGGATTTTTTCTGAGACATCGGCGGGGATGGTCTTGTCGCCGAGATCCTGCACGTCCTTGCCGTAGATGGTGAAGACGGGCAGCCCCATCTGGTCATGCGCGGCGGCAGCGGCAGCGAGGTAGACAGCTCCTGGGCGGTCTGTGCCGTTGAAGCCCCAGATGGCCTTGGGGATGGCGGGGGTCATGTCGATGGTCTCCGTGCCGTAGCACCAGCAGGGGGTGACGGTGAGGGTGAGGCCGACGTTGTTCTCTTGGAACTTGCGCTGAGCAGCAGCGGCTTCCTTGAAGCAGCCGATGGTGGTGTCGGCGATGACGCAGCGTACGGGTTCCCCGCTGGGGTGGCGCAGGCTGGACTCGATGAGGGCGGCGGCGGACTGCGCCATCTGCATCGTGACTTCTTCCAGAGATTCGCGGACGCCGAGACGACGGCCATCAATGGTGGGGCGGATGCCGATAGTGGGCAGTTTTGATTCTTGTCTATAGGTGGACATAGGAGGGTGGGGGAATGATGTGGTAGGAAAATTTATTGAGTCTTGCGGCGGCGCAGCATGAAGAGGGCGTAGGCTCCAATGAGGCCGAAGGCTCCCGTGGGGATGATGAAGCTGCTGCGGATGGCGGCTTCAGTGCCTGAGTACATGGGGACGAGGAAATTGAGCGTGCCACCGTCGATGCAGATACCCATCGTGTGCGAGAGTAGTGCTCCACCGCCGATGCCCATGATGAGGCCAGCAGCTCCGAGCTTCACTTGACTAGCTGGCAGACCTTGCAGGGCGAGCCCATAGATGGTGGGGAACATCAGTGACATGCATCCTGAGATGCCCACGAGGCAGGGGATAGCGAGGCTGGGACTGAGGTAGACGACGCCGAGTGTGAGCGCGATGCTCAGCAGGGTGAAGCCAGCCATGAGGATGGCGGGGCTGATGAGACGCATGAGTCCTGTGCAGACCCAGCGCATGACGATGAAGGTGCCAATGGCCCACATGCTGATCTCGACCGCCTTTGCCTCATCGACTTGGGTGAGGGTGGCGACGTAGAGTACGGTCCATGTCCAGATGGCTGTCTGGGCTCCCACGTAGAAGAATTGGGCGATGACTCCAAAGGAGTAATCTTTGTTGCTCAGGAGTTTCGCGAAATTGGTCTTGAGATCGATCTCTTCGCCCTCATCCTTGAGCGTGATGTTTTGCTTGAGGAAATAGCCCCAGATGCTGAGTGCGATGAGCACGAGAGCGAGGTAGGGAGCACTCAGCCAGAGTAGCTCTGAGTTGCGGATACCTTCGAGTGCCTCGGCGGGCATGGCTGCTCTCTCCTCGATGCTCGCCCCATTGAGGCGCGAGAGGATGACAAATTTTCCCAGAACGAGACCGAGGATGAGTCCGAGTGGGTTGAACGCCTGCGCAAAGTTCAGTCGCTGGATGGCAGTGCTCTTGGGACCCATGGCGAGGACAAAGGGGTTGCAAGTCGTCTCGAGTACGGAAAGCCCCCCTGCGAGGATGAAGATGGCGACGAGGAAGAGCGTGTAGCTCTGCAGAGCAGCGGCGGGGATATAGCCCAGCGCACCGATGGCGTAGAAGCCCAGCCCGATGAGGATGCCGTGGCGGTAGGAGTATTTCTTGATGAGCAGTGCAGCGGGGATAGCGAGCACGGCGTAGGCTCCGTAGAAGGCGACCTGCACCATGACGGAGATCTCAGCGTCGAGCATGAAGATCCTCGCAAATGCGGGCACGAGGGTGTCTGTCATGGTGTTGAGCAGCCCCCAGAGGGCAAAGCAGGAGGCGAGCATCGCAAAGCCTAGCTTCATGCCAGGCGCGATGAGTGGGGCGGGAGTATGGTTGTTGTCCATGAGGAGGAGAGAGTGGGAGGAGCTGTTGAAAGAGTTACTTCTTATTGGCGTGGACGACGTTGAGACCGTAGCCCTTGAACTTCTCAAGCACATGGACGATCTCTTCATCAGGAAGGGTGGTGAACTGTCCCGCAGCGCGTACGCCCATGTAGACCTGGCAGAGGTACTCGACCTCGGAGAGGAGGACGAAGGCCTTCTCCAGCGTGGCTTCGGTGGCGACGAGGCCGTGGTTCTTGAGGATGCAGGCTTTGCTCACACCCATGACGCGCTGGATGTTTTCATTGAGCTCCTCAGAGCCGTAGGTGGCGTAGTCGGCGCAGGGGATAGCGTTGCTGCCGCTCAGCGCGATCATGTAGTGGATGGCGGGCAGCTCATCGATGCCGAGGATGGAGACCATCGTGGCGTAGAGGGCATGGGAGTGCATGACGGCGTTGCAGTCGGGGCGCGCCATGAGGATGGAGTGGTGGAAGCGCCATTCGCTGGAGGGGATCTTGCCCTCTTCGATCGCACCCTCGTTGCTGATGAAGACGAGGTCCTCGGGCTCCATGATGTCGTAGGGCATGCCCGACGGGGTGACGAGGATGCCGCCCTCGACGCGGTGGCTGATGTTGCCGGCGGTGCCGTGATTGAGACCTGCCTCTTTCATCTTGAGGCAGTAGGCGATGATGTCTTGGCGGATTTTTAGTGTGTCACTCATGGATGGTTTAGTGGAGTTGTTTGATGGAAAAGCTGTCGCGCACGCATTGGCGCGCTTGTTGAGGAGAGGAGAGATGGCCGAGTCCCAGCCATTGGGAGAGGAGGTTGCCCACGGCGGTGGCGTCAATAGGACCCAGTGTCATGGGGAGACCGACATGCTGATGGATGGTCTCGCAGAAGAGGCTGTCGCGGCAGCCGCCGCCGAGTAGGTGCAGGCTGCTGGGCGTGTCGCCCGTGACGGCGGTCATCTGCTGCACGGCCTCGGCGTGCGCGCGTCCGAGTCCCTCGTAGACGGCTGCGGCGATCTCGCCACGTGTCTGGGGTAGGGGCAGCTCATGCTGCTGGCAGTGCTCGAGGATGGCGCTCTCCATGTCGCTGGCGGAGTAGAAGGCGGCGTCATTCACATCGACGACAAAGCCGCGTCCCATGGCGTCGCGCGCCGCATTCTCCATCTCGTCAAAGGAGATGCCCCACTGACGCTGGAGCTGCTGGAGTGTCCAGAGTCCATTGATAGACTGGAGGAATCGGACGCTGCCGCCGTAGCCTAGCTCATTGCCAAATCCTGCCGCGAGGGCATCGGGGCTCGTGATGGGCTCGCGGCGCTCCTGTCCAAGCAGCGACCAAGAGCCGCTGGAGATGTAGAGGGAGCGCTCGTCGGCGAGCGGGGCGGCGAGGACAGCGGAGGCGGTGTCGTGTGAGGTGGCGGCGAGGATGGGGAAGGGGGCACAGCCGAGCTGCTCGGCGAGGTCTGCCTTGAGCATGCCCTTGAGGCTGCCAGCGGGCTTGATCTCGGGGAGCATGGTCTCATCGAGTCCGAGCGTGTTGAGGATGTCGGCATCCCATTGCTGGGTGCGGGGATCGAGCATCTGGCTGGTGGAGGCGATGCAGGGCTCGGTGCTGAGCTCACCTGTGAGCCAGTAGCCGAAGAGGTCGGGCAGCCAGAGCAGGTGGCGCGCAGGGGCGAGTAGCTCGCGGCGTCCTTGGAGATCCTCGTAGATCTGGTAGAGGCTGTTGTAGGGCATGGGGGCGATGCCTGTGCGTGTGTAGAGCGTCTGGCTATCCAGCCCGAGGGTGGCGAGCTTGTCGACGGTGTGCGCCGTGCGCTCGCTGCGGTAGTTCACAGGATTGCTCACCAGCTCGCCTGAGGCGGAGACGTAGGCGACGTCGACGCCCCATGTGTTGATGGCGAGCGAGTCAGGGGTGATGCCTCGCTTGAGTACGACCTTGATCCCACGGATGAGCTCGCGGTAGAGGTAGAGGGCATCGGTGTAGTAGAGCTCCCCCATGCGAATAGGCTCGCAGGGGAAGCGGTGCACCTCTTCCATCTCCATGTGACCTCCGTTCAGAGTTCCGAGATAGATTTTACCTCCGGATGAGCCGAAGTCGCAGGCGATGGAGGAGATAACTTGTGTCATAGTGGTCTATGGTTGAGGGGGGCTTCCAAATTCTCGTCATTCTAAATAAGAAAATTCGCTTCACGAGGCAGCTTTTGAGTGCTTTTAGGCTTGATTTTCGCCGAATTTTCGTCTCAGAGGACACTCTGAGCCATCAATTCGTGACAAATTGCATGACAATTTGAGACCTGAGCCCCCCACGACACCTCGTGGGGGATAAGCGACGGGAAATCTAGCTCTAAAATCATTTCAAAATCTTACCTCGCGAGAAATTAGAATCCCCCTTGAGATTATTTGCCGAGGATGGAGATCTCTGCAGCGGAGACGTGGTTCTTTTCCAGAGCGGCGGTGCCGGTGAAGCGGAAGTAACGTGCCTTGGTAGGGGCGAAGTTGATGCTCTGCTCGATGGGGTTGGCGCGGAGGTTGCCGAATTCACCCTCGGAGACCGTCTTGAAGGTCTTGCCGTCTTGGCTGACTTCCATCTTGTAGCGTGAGGTCATGCCGTGGAAGGTGCCGTCCTGACGAGGCAGGTAGCAGAAGCCCTCAACAGTGTATTGCTTGCCCATATCGACGGTGAAGCTCTGTGGGGGAGCGAGCTGACCAGAGGTGGGGTGCGTGTGCCAGAAGGTGCTGGGGTTGTTGTCAAAGGCGGCCTTCGCATTCGCGAGGGGCTGGGCGACGACTTTCCAACCCTTCTTGGAGATGCCGGGGTTCTTGTAGCCGCCATGTCCTGTCTCTGCCATATAGGGCATCTTGAAGAGCGAGATTTCCGAGATGGTGGGGCAGGCCTTTGCCGCGGTGATGCGCAGGCGGATGTCGGTGACGGGGCGATCGTTGTCAAAGCGGAAGAGGATCTGATTGCCGATGCTCTGACCGGAGGTCGCCTCTATCCACTGACCATCGACCTTGATGTCAAAGGCCCATGCCTGCACGCGCTGTCCGAGGCGGATCTGCTCGCGGATGCGGACGACGTCCACGATGGCGGGCTCGACGAGCTTCGCCTCGATGGTGCCTGTCTTCACACCGTCATTCGTGCTCCAGTAGGATTCGATGTTGTCGTCAAAGAGGAGAGCGGCGCCGAAGAGTTCCTTGTTATCCATGCGGATCTGGCTCTGATTGGTGACGGTGGCACCCAGCGCGTAGTCTTTCTTGTAGAGCTCGTCGCGCAGCTTGCGGAACGCGAGCAGGGATTTTACATCCGCGGCGTCGAATTGTCCCTTATTGTCCAGCGCGACGTTGACGAGGAGGTTGGCTCCGCGGCCGACGCTGTCGAACCAGACTTGCATCAGATGCTCAGGGGACTTCACACGTCCAGCCTGACCGCGATGCCAGAACCAGCCCGCGTGGTTGATGGGGGTGTCGCCTTCAGCGGGGACCCACCGTTCGCCGTTCGTGGCGCCTTGTGCGTGGGCGTTGGGGTTCTTTGCTGTGAGGGTGTGCCAGTGGGGGTAGCCGACGTGACCCTTTTCACTGCCGCCCCAGCGGGCGTCACCGTAGGTGCCTGCACCCCAGATGATGCAGTCGGGCTGGAGCTTGCGGATCAGCTTGACGATGTGTTGGAAGTTGTAGTACTTCTCAGCGGCACCGATGTTGCGTCGCTCGCGGGCACCGCCGTAGTAGCCGTCGCCGCCGTTCGCGCCGTCGAACCAGATTTCAAAGACGGGACCGTAGTTGGTGAGCAGCTCGGTGATCTGCTGGTAGTAAGCCTTCAGATAGCCTTCTCTGCCGTATTCGGCGTGGTTGCGGTCCCAGGGGGAGAGGTAGGTGCCAAAGAGTATGCCTGTGTCAGCTGCGGCCTTGGAGAATTCCTTGACGATGTCGCCTTTGCCGTTTTTGTAGGGGGAGGCAGAGATGTTGTGCTTCGTGCTCTTGGTGGGCCAAGCGCACCAGCCGTCATGGTGCTTGGCGGTGTAGATCATGCCCTTCATGCCGCCAGCCTTCATGGTGGAGAGTGCCTTGTGGGCGTCGAACTCTGTGGGGTTGAAGATGCCGGGCTTCTCATCGCCGTAGCCCCATTCGCGACCTGTGAATGTGTTGAGACCAAAGTGGATGAATCCGTAGTACTCCAGTCGTTGCCATGCCACCTGCTGTGTGGTGGGGGTGGCGCCAAAGGGCTTGGGTGCGAATTTGTTGCCGACGTACTTCTTGACCGACGCGGCGTCGTAGTTCGTCAGGGAGGCTGCGCTGACGGGCTTTTTTGCATGAGCCGCGCTGGCAAGCAGGGGTAATACAACGAGTGCTGAATAGAGGGATGGGAGCTTCATTATGTGAAAATGATATCAGCTCACACTCTATTAAAGATGAGACGGGAAGTCAAGGAAATAGTTCGTGATGAGATTTAATTGCTAATTTGTCAGGTTGTTATGCGTTAGGCTAAGCTGTCTCATTTATCCGCGATTGCGGCGTCGGCGCGCGGCGAGAGCGGCGAGGGCGAGCAGTGAGAGGGCACTGCTGCTGGGCTCTGGGACGGCCTCGGTCTCCACGTAGAGCTGACCTGTGGCTGCGTCGTATTTGAGCGCGGCATCTTCGCCGAGGCTGGCGAGGGTCTCGGGGGAGAGCTCGAGGTATTGGGTGTAGTCCGTCGCTGCGTCAGCCGTCTCGCCGTCGATGCTGATGCCGGCTATGTCGGTGAAGAGCATGAGATAGTTGTTCTCATCGAGTAGGGGAGTGCCTGCAAAATCGAGCGTGAGCTTGCTCATCGAGCTGAGCATGAGCTCTCCTCCTAAGGAGAGTGCGCCGCTCATGGTGAGGGCGTCAGCGGAGCGCAGGTCGAGATTGGCATTGAGCGTGGCTTCTGTCACAGGGGTGACGGAGAGCAGGTCGATGCCGCTGAGGCGGGTCATGCGCGCGACGTCGGCTGTGCTCTCGACGCGGAGCTCACCCTCGACGATGAGGGTGCCTACTGTTGTTCCTGAGGATTGGAAGTTCTTGTCGATGACGAGATTGTTGACGGTGAGTGTGTCGTTGCTGTTGCTGAACTCAAGGCTGGCTCCTGCATGCAGGGTGAGTGTGTCGGAGATGCTGTTGCCTGTGCCTGTGACGTGGAGCTCAGCTCCACTGCTCACGCTCATGGAGCCTGTGAGCTGTGTGTTGTCCATTTCAAAGCTGCCTTCGCGTACCTGGACGTCTTGGACGATGAGGGTGGTGTTGCGGAAGGTGGCACTGCTGCTGCCCTCTTTGATGAGGCTATCGGCAGTGAGGCTGTAGTCGTTGCCTTCGAAGCTGTAGGCGATGCTGTCGTTGGCGATGGTGACACTGGGGGCGGCGACGTTCTTGGCGAGTGAGATGTTGCGCTCCGTAGTGGGGCTGCCTGCCTCGTCTACATAGTCATTGAACACGACGGCGCGCCCAGACTCGTCTTTGCTGTAGAAATGTCCGTTAAAGCTCTCATCGACGGTGTTGCTCGCGTAGCGTACCCAGCCGCTGTTGTACGTGGCGACTCCTCCGTCATCAGTGGCATCTGTGCCTCCCCATATGCCGCTGCCTCCGCTCCAGATCTGGGCGTTGTCGGCTTGACTATAGGAGCTTTCGAGCTGCTTGAGCGACTCGGGGGTGTCGATATAGGAGGTGCTGATGAGTTGCCACTGGTCATTGTTGTAAGTCGACCACGAGGTACTTGTCGCCTCATCGCTGTAGAGCATGAATTTGCCGTTGACTCGCTTGGCATAGATTTTAATGATTCCGTAGGATTCGTCGTCTGAGTCAACGACGTAGAGGGCGAACACTCCATCAGTAGCTGTCATTTCAAAGCCATAGCAGGTGATGACATGGTTCCCTCCTCCTGCAGAAGTCAGATTGAGGGCTGCGAGCTGTCCTTTGGCAGAGGGCTTGTAGGTGCCATCGCTTTGCTTTTTGTAGCCTAGCGCGACTGCCAAGGTGTCAGCCACAGCGGCTGTCGATGAGAGGGTGCTCAGGGCTAGATAGTTCGTTCCCGATGCATGAATACTCCCCTCTGGTACTGAGGGGAAGTATTTTGCAAAGTAGCCCCCATCAGAGCTACTCACCCCATCCTTGAGCTTACTGGAGGTTTCATAGCCTTTAGAGCCTACGAGATACCACTCAGCCGCGACTGCTTGGCTGCTCGTTTCGTTAATAAAGCTATCGAAAAACAGTCGTGTGAGATCTAGGGATTGAGCACCTGCGAGTTGGCTTGTATATTGTGTGTTGTAGGCGTAGCCAGATACCGCTTCTTTCTCTGCAAATACACCGTAGCTTTGTTGCCAGTACTCGAGAGTGTTTGCACCTGTGTGGTACCAACAAGTGAGATCATCATTCGCGATAGATGCGAGCATCCCATCCATGTAATAATGGTGCTCGAGAAAGGCAGGAATAAGTCGGTCTTTCCAGTCTCCCATCACGGCAGCCAACGTAGGAGAATTTTCTGATCCATCGAGAATTTCAAACATGGATTGCGATTGGTAGCTGTCCTTGTTATACCAGAATGTTCCTTTGCCTGAGTCATAAAAGAGCGTCGAGTTCGTGATATCGTCTACATCGACACCTTCGGCGATGTAGCGCTGGGCGTGGAGGAGGGGGGAGGAAAGAAGGGCGAGGGCGAGTAGACTGGTGATTTTCATGATCGGGGCTGGAGTGATTTTCTTATTTCTAGCAAATTATTTTCTCTCTGGCAAGTGTTTTTTCTAAAGTAGTTCTAAATTATTCCTCGCAAATGCACAAGCAGATGGCACGCTAGCGCAAAACTCAGGCTTGACAGAATCCCTCTCTCTATATTATTATTTTTTTAGATTATTGTATTATGCTTCTTTCAATTAAACAATACGGAGATCCCGTTTTACGCGCTATTAGTGCCCCTATCGAAAACGTTGATGCTGAGATTACAGCACTGGCAGAAAATATGCTCGAAACGATGTACGCCGCCAATGGTATAGGTCTCGCTGCCCCTCAGATCGGGCTCAATCTACGCATGGTCGTCATCGACATCCCGAAGGATGAAGAGGAGGAAGGCGAAGAGCCTGAGCCTATCATCGTCAACGGGCAGGAGTGCTCGCTCTACTCCATCATGCCTATGGTGTTCATCAACCCTGAGATCGAGCCCTACGGGGAGCAAGGTCTCTTTACCGAAGGCTGCCTGAGCGTACACGAGATCCGCGCCAATGTGATGCGCCCGCTGCGTGTGCGAGCAAAGCTCCCTCAGCTCGACGGCTCGGTGATGGAGGTGGATTGTGGTGAGCTCCTCGCGCGCTGCTTGCAGCATGAGTACGATCACCTCGAGGGCAAGCTCTTCGTCGAGCGAGTCTCCTCCGCTGCACGTATCACACTCACCAAGAAACTCAATCGACTCAAGTCCTCCCTCTATAGGAAATAATTGTCTCGTCCATTCAGGATCCATCTCCCTTGCTTGACCGCTTGGGAGATTTTTTTTATTAAAGGGGGGGGTTTCTCATTTCTCGCGAGGAGGGCTGGTGGGATGGTGTTCGAAATGGATTTCCCATCGCTTTCCCCCCACGAGATGTTGCGGGCTGTGCTAAAAAAAAGCCCGCATGCAGGATCTTGTCAACTCCCGCTCGCGAGCTCTGCTATACGTTGATTGTCTATCTATTAGAATGCGTCTGATGGATCCGGCAGGAAGTCGAGCATCGAAATTTCCAATTTGATCTCCATACCCGGGTGTAGGATAGAGGCTACAGGGCAGCTGCGCGAGATGCTCTCAATCTCATGTTGAATCGGGAGGAGGGATTCGGGAATAAAGATACTGAATACAAGCGCCGTGACCGCATTCTCCTGCTCCTCCAGTGCCGATTCGATGCGCAGACCATAGGCAGAGATGTCTATTTGCTTCGCTCTATTCTGGATAGATGCTGCCATACAGCTAGCTGTGGCACTGGCCAGCAGGGCGAAGGGGCTTGGCATCTCGCCGAGGCCGCCGCGTTCTATGGGGAGGTCGATGAGCCACTCCTGCGTGCTGCTAAGGGGGATATTCAGCGTGCGGGAGGTATCGAGGCAGGTTGTGAGGCATACGTGCTTCATATTAGAATGCTAGCGGATTGGTAGAGATTTTACAAGTTAAAATATCAAAAGTTATCCCCCTGCCTGAAATGTTAGAAAATCTAGTTTTTGTTATTGTATGTCTCTAACAATAAGAATCGATGAGGAAGTCTCGTGCTAATTTAGAATAGTGTGAGATAAAACACATAGACTACCAAGTGAAGAGTAAAAGATCGTGCAGGTATCTCCCCCGCGCGCCGCAGCTCTGAGCACGTGGAGCGCGCTCCTCGGCAGAGAGCGTGAGTATGACACGATGCTCTGAGCGTGGTGACGTCGTCTCAGGCCAGCGCATCTCGATGAGGATTTCCATAGAATGCACCTCCGCTGGTATCGTGAAGCATGTGCTGTAGCCACCCTCGGGGAGGTGGTGGTGCTGGGCGAGGAGGCGGCCTGGGAGGCGCAACGCGACGTAGCAGGGGCTGCCAGTGTAGCTCAGAGTCGCCTGCACGCTGATTGTCTCATGTGCTTGCTGGCACGATGAGATGCCGCCATGAGAGGCTGGAGACGAGGGGTGCAAGGGAGGGGAGACCGAGAGGAGGTATCCCAACGCGGCCGCGATAGAAGAGCTCAGGGCAGACATGAGGGAGGGGGGCTATTTGTGCTGATCAAGGAAGTAGAGCCCTGTGTAGACGCGTGGGTCGATGAGCTTGCCCTCATCCTGCTGCTCGCGTAGCCAGTCGAGGATACAGCTGCGCTCGACCTCATGCACAATGATATTCTCATTGCTATCTCCACCGCCAGCACCCACGCGCTGGATGTCGGTGGCGAGGAAGAAAGAGACCATCTCGGAGGTGAGCCCTGGGGAGGAGGGCCCGCTAAAGAGGTGGATGAGCTCGTCTGCGGCGTAGCCCGCCTCTTCGAAAAACTCGCGCCCCGCGGCAGTGGTCAGGCTCTCTGCATCGCCCTGATCCCCGTGCAAGCCGGCGGGAAAGCAGATCGTGGAGGACGCGACAGGGGGGCGGTATTCCTCGACGAGGATGATTTTCTCATCGCGAGTCATGGCAAAGATCATGACCGCGGATTGCTCCCCCTTGCGCGCGCAGTATTCCCATCCTGCGTCGGTGACATGCATGCTCAGGAAGCGGCCTTCGTGTACGGTGGTGTTCATCTCATTTCTAGTGTATCAAAGCAAACGACCTAGAACAAGTCTAGGCCGCTGCGGTTGAAGTTTTTAAGGGGGCTTCTAAATTCTCGTCATTCTAAATAAGAAAATTCAGAAAATCGCTTCACGAGGCAGCTTTTGAGTGCTTTTAGGCTGGATTTTCCCCGAATTTTCGTCTCAGAGGACACTCTGAGCCATCAATTCGTGAAAAATCCAACTCTAAAATCATCTCAAAATCTTACCTCGCGAGAAATTAGAAGCCCCCTTAATT
>CAYJID010000044.1:0-12685 GCA_964370135.1 uncultured Akkermansia sp.
TAGCGATTTTCTGTATTTGCTTATTTAGAATGACGAGAATTTAGAAGCCCCCTTAAGGATGTCTGAATTCTCTACATTCTAAATAAGCGAATACTGGAACTATCGGCTTCTGAGAAAAGGGAAGTCTTCTTGCTTTTGTGCCCAGTTCCCACTCGTAAAGGCGTAGGTGGCACTCTCTCATGAGACCCCCATCTACATGAGAGTAGATGGGGTTCGCTGCTGTGCAAAGTATCAGTGTGAGCATCAAGGCTCCGTGGGAGCATTCGCGGGTAGCTCCAGTTCCTCGATGAGTAGCTTTGATCCCTCGGTATGCGGCAGCACGAGAGCTCCCGTTTCAAAGATCAGAAGCAGGAAACGTCCATCGCTCGACATGCGCACGATGCGCGGTGTCTCCGTAGGTATCATCCCCAAGCGGGTAGAACGTGAGGCCTCTGCGCGCGTCTGGGGATCATAGGGCTTTTTTAGCAGTGGGCTAGGATAAAGCGGGGAGGCATTGAACCATCCCTCTGTCGTCAAATTAGCGGCGGGTTCAAAAGGCGCGGGGAAGGAGATCTCGAGTCGCTCCTCCTCCTTCAGTCGTTGTGTGAGTTGCTGGATTTGCTTTTGATCCTCGGCGCGTAATACCTCATTGTCCGCGAGTTGTCTTTCGAGATTTGTCAGCGTTTGTGAAAGGCTGGATTGTGAATCAGCAAGGGCTGCTTGAGTCTCCTCATGGGAGAGCTTGAGCGCTGAGTAGGCGCTTGTTGACTTCGTGAGCTTGCCCTGCGTCTCTGCCAGCTCAGAGCTGAGCTCGAGGAGCTTGAGCTGTTGCTGAGATGCTTGTAGTGCCTGCTGATCTCGTGCTGCCGTGAGCTCGCTTAGCTGTTGTTGTGATTCTTGCTTGAGATTCTGGTAGAGTAGCGTATAGCTCACAATACCCCCCGTGAGCAAGGCGAGCGCACAGACGCCCGCGGCGAGTAGGAGTTGATTGCGATTTGTGCTAAGTGTGTTACCTTGTTTGGGTGTGACGAGTTCGGGGAGTTGTGCGTGTATGACGCTGATGTTGTCCGATTTCCCCTTGGCATCGGCGTAGGCAGCCTCAACGAGTCGGGGCAGTAGTGTGCCGTCGGACTTGTTGAGAAAGGCCTCATCTTTCCATAGATCTTCTGGCAGCTGTCCCCAGAATCCATCGCAGCAGAGCAGCAGCGCGCGACCATCTGTCCAGGTTCTTTCCAAGCGGTGGAATCGAGGCATTCTATCTATGCCAAGGGCCTGATTGAGGATATTCTGGTCAGGGTGGTGGCGCGCCTCCTCGGGGCGTATGGTGCCCATCTCGAGCCCCACCTGTAGCATGGAGTCATCTCGTGTGAGGCACTCCCAGCCCTTCTTGTAGTTATTGATATAGAGACGGCAGTCACCAGCATGGATACAATAGAGTATCCCTGCTGCATCGATATAGACGAGTACGACGGCGGCCTTTCCGCTGCGTCTGGCGTCATTGTCGCCTGTTTCTTTGAGGATGCGCTCGTGAGCGAGCCGCAAGCAGTCCTCGAGGGCATCGAGGGTGGAGGCGTCAGCGCGTAGTCTAGCGCGCTGCTCGCGCCAGAGCTCGCGCGCGCATTCGCCAGCTATTTGCGACGCGCGAGCGCCACCTTGATGACCACCTGCACCATCGGCGAGGAGTAGTAGTGAGCCTTGCTCATCGTCCCAGTAGTCATGACAGTCTTGCTGCGAGTCCCTATCGCCGAGGAATTCCTGGGCGAAGAGTTGTATCTTAAAGTCTGAGGTGAGATATTGATTCATTGCATGCGGGTAAAGGCTAAAAGGGGCAGGAGAGAGGAGTGGGGGAAGGGGTGGCGTTTGCTCTCAGTCGTGTACTGTGGGCGATGACTCTTGGATAGGCTACGAGATTTTAATGCAGCTATCTCTGGTGTACACTCACTCTAGAAGTGTCAGGTATTCTTGATCTAGGAGGTGTGATCGCGACGGAGCGGCAGCGCAAGGGGGGCGTTTTTGTTATCCTGTGGGGAGCTCTCGCTTGGGATCAGCTGCTTGAGCTTGAGGATATACCTCGCCACACACACATGAAGAGTTGCAAAGGCGATGAGTGTGATAAATGGCTGGAAGATGGCGAGGGCGATGTATATACCCGTGGTGAGCACTACGATCTCTACTGGCAGCTTCTGACTGCTGAGTGGCTGATGCTTTGCCGTTATGGAAACCAATTGCTTGCGCCATGCGGCGGCACTCTGCCAGCGCTGTTCGTAGTCAAATTGGAGCGCCCTGTCAATGCTGGCGCGTAGAGCGTGGGAGTAGTGGCTCATATCCGTGCGCATTGTCAGCGGGACGAATGGATCTCGTTTTCGGTTGACACGATCTTCGCACATGGCGGGGGGGGATCCTGTCATGAGCCTATAGAGTGTTGCCGCGAGCGCGTAGAGATCGCTCCAAGGTCCGACGTGGTTGCTCTGGCTGCCTCGCTGCTCGATGGGGGTGTAGCCAGCCGTGCCGACCGATGTCTGTGCATGCGTGTGCTCGCGTACCATGAGCTTTGCCGCGCCAAAGTCGACGAGGATGGGCTGGCTTTGCTGGTTGAGCAGGATATTCTCTGGCTTGATATCGCGGTGGAGGATGTTCTTGCTATGCAGGTACTCGAGCGCATCAAGCAGGGGGAGGAGTAGGGCGGTGATCTCAGCCTCGCTCCAGGGTGCCTTGTCAGGCTCGCTGTGCTGCGAGACACCCTCTCTGCGCTTCTTATCGTGGGCAAGCAGTGAGCCGCCCTCGACATAATCCATGGTAAAGTAGACAGTATGATTCTGCTCGAAGGCGCGGTGCACCTTGATGATATGCGGGTGATCGAGCTGGCGGAGCAGCTGCGCCTCCTCGAGAAAGGTGCCCGTGGCATAGGCGTAGTCATCGCTTCTCTCATTGCGGACTCGCACGGACTGTCCATCTGGAGCGCGTGAGGCGAGGTGCTCAGGCATGCTTTCCTTGAGTGCGTATAATTGACGCTCGCCTTCTGAATGAGGGTCTGAGATGAGGTAGGTGATGCCAAAGCCGCCCTGTCCGAGCTTGCGTTGGATGGTGTAGCGGTCTATGGTCGCGCCACTTGCGAGGGCATCTGAGTATGAAGAAGAGGAGCTTGTAGAGGGTGCTGTACTCATAGGATGAAAAAAAAGAAGAGTAATACTTATAACAGAAAAAGCAAGAGTCATCAAGCATAAAGAGCGCATCTAATACCTATAGGGAGGTAATATTAGCTCATATACAAACGCCACTATACAAAAGCGCATTATCTAGCCCTCGAGAAAGCAGCTCTCTTTGAGCAAAAATCTATTTTTATGTTTCCAGACTTGCCATCGCTCGTTGTTTGTGTATATAATGTCCTACCGATTCAGTGGAGTCACTCATGATTTCGACCTATCGGTACTCTATTATCAATCACGATTAGACAGTTTATGGAAACTGAAGAAACACCCCACACTACTCCAGCGCCTGAGGCTTCTGTAGAAACCCTTCCTTCCTCATCGAATAACCACCGCCTCAGCGAGGCTCGCCGTTTTGCCGCTGAGAAGTATGACAAGATCCGCCGCGTGACATCCGCGCAGGTCGCTCACGTGCGCCAGTATACGCATGATGCACGCGCCCAGCTGCATAATCAGTGGGATACCACCTGTACGAAGGCTCGCGATGCGCACAAGATCGGTGAAGACTATGTGAAGGAGAATCCCAACTCTAGTGTTCTGATTGCGCTCGGGTTCGGCTTCTTGCTCGGTCTCCTCTTTGGCTTTCGCCGCTAGGAGGACGCATTTTTTTTCATATTCGCGATGATCTCATGCCCTTAGCATGTGGTCATAGCGGGAGATACAACACGAGCTCACATGATTGGGTCATGGCTCAAGGCTAAGATTGCGAAGCGCGTTAGCACGGAGATTCAAGAGACATTTTCCGTGCGTCCGCTGATTCAGCAGCTCAAGGAGCACTACTCCTCGATGCTGGAGCTTTTCCTATTGGAGTGTCAGGAGTACGTGCAGCACCAGCTGCTGCGCGCTGCTTTGTTGCTTGCGGGAGTCGTCTTTCTCTTCTTTGCTTATATCGCCTTTTGGGTGTCTGTTGTTGTATTGATCTCGCTGTGGTTGAGCCTGCTTGCTTCGGTGAGCATCTGTTTTGCTTTCCATCTTTTGGTGGGGATCGTTTTTATTATCTCATCCCTGCGGATGAAGGGACGTCCATTCGCTCCCTGCACGCGTGAGGAATGGCTCCATGATGTGACATGCGCCCGTCTCTCTCTCAAAGGAAAAAACAACTGATAGTCCGCGTTGCCGCGTCTCGCTTGGAGATGCTGGATTCTGGACTGCGTCTCAGTCATGAGGTGGCGACGCTACCCACTCGCGTAGCGGACACGGGCAAAAGTATGCTCAAGCAGGCTGCCGCGCAGGTAAAAAGCCGTACGCCTGAGGCTACAGCGTCTACGGCGTCTACTACTCCTGCGTCGAAATCGCTCTCTAGGCTCAAGCTGGCTCTGATCGCGGTGCTCAGTGCGGGGGGGACGTATCTCGTGTGGCGCTTTACCCATCTCAGGATAGGTCAGCTGCTCTACAAGGGGCTACGCCTGATACTTTCCTGTCTCAGTGACGCTTGGCGCAAGCTATTTTGGCCGCTGCTGCGTGGTACGATAAAGAGCTGCTGGAGGGCTCTTGTGAGTCGCTAATCGTGCGCCTTTCAGAAATGCGCGTTTTTATAGCTGCGCGATGCGTTACTAGGGCACGATGAGCCGCATCCTGCTGGTCTCCTCTAGTTCATCTGCTGTGCTGGTCAGTCTTTGAGGATTTTTTGTCACTGATGTGGCATTGAGGTGAGCATGTGAGAAATAATCGCGCAGGGTGTTATGTTGTCATCTTGCCCCTTGCAAAGACAAACTCTCCTTTCCCTATATTCTCAATAGCAGAATGGAGCGAAGTCTCGTCCTCTCGCTGTATTGAGAGAGCCGTGGTGGTCTTGTGTTAAAATTGTAGTTGAGTGTAAAATTGAATAAAGTTTGTTTAAACTAACATTTTTGTTATCCTCCCTAAAAAGATCTTGCCACCCTATCGCCTGCATGCTATGCTTGGCTCATCAAAGAAACACAGAAAATCTTCTACACACTACGAAAATATGCAATCTAGCAGCTATCAATCAGGCGAGCAAGCCGAGCGTCCTTGGGGGAGTTGGGAGGTCTTGGCCATCACAGAAGGAGCGGTCGTAAAAAGAATCATTGTCCACCCTGGCGGTCGTCTATCCCTTCAGAGTCACGAGCATCGTATGGAAAAGTGGGTGGTCATCCAGGGCATCGCACGCGTCGAGCTCGATGGACTCATCACCGATGTGCCCAAGAATCATCACATCAATATCGGTCTGCATGTGAAGCATCGTCTGAGTAATTTACAAGACGAGGATCTGATTATCATCGAGATCCAACTCGGCGATATCCTCACAGAGAACGATATCATCCGATACGAAGACGACTACGGCCGCAGCGAGCCCTAACATGAACATGGGGGCTTCTACGTTCTCAGGAGGCTAGATTTCGAGCTCCCTTATGCTCTTGGCGCGCGCGCGGGCGCATTTTGCTCCTCCAGTTTGGTAATAATTTTTTGCCAGGCTGGGCGAAAATGCTTGAATTTTCAGCATAAAGCAGTCATAGTATACCCACATACAATCCATATGTCAGAGAACAAAGAACGAAAAACGCTGGAACAACGCCAGCAAGTCAGTGATTTAGAACGTCTTCGTCATTCATGCGCCCACGTATTAGCCACCGCCATCTGTAGGCTCTGGCCTCAGGCGCAGCTCGCCGCTGGTCCCAGTGTTGAGAATGGCTTTTACTATGATGTCGAGATAGCTGATCACAATATCTCGTCGGATGAGTTTGCCCTCATCGAGGCTGAGATGAAGCTGATTGTCAAAGAAAACAAAACGTTCGAACGCACGACCCTCACGCGTGACGAGGCGATGCGCATGGCGCGCTCAGGCGAGCTGGGCTCGATAGCTCCACGCAGCGTGCCCTCCAAGTTCAAGGTCGACCTCCTCGAGCGTATCCCTGATGGTGAGGAGATTTCAATTTACCGCAACGGGGACTTTACTGATCTCTGCGCAGGTCCTCACGTCGGACGCACGGGGAATTGCAAGGCATTCAAAGTGATGAGTGTCGCCTCCGCTTTCTACCAGGGAGACTCCAATGGACCACGTCTCCAGCGCATCTATGGGACCTGCTTTCCCAACCGCACGCAGCTCGACGAGCATCTCGCTCGTCTCGAGGAGGCGCGCAAGCGCGATCACCGTCGCCTCGGTCGAGAGCTGGGACTCTTCACCATTGATGAGATGGTAGGGCAGGGGCTTGTGCTCTGGAAGCCCAAGGGTGCCCTCATTCGCCGTGAGCTTCAGGAGTTCATCACAGAAGAGCTCGACCGCGTCGGCTACTCACAGGTCTATACGCCCAATATTGGCAAGCTCGACCTCTACAAGACAAGCGGTCACTGGGAACACTACAAGGATAGCCAGTTCCCCCCCATCCCTGATCCTGACGATTTTAAGAAACTGCGCGATGAGCATGCCACCTGCGGCGATCTATTCAATGCGATGGATCTGGGCACTATCACGGGCTTCATGTTGAAGCCGATGAACTGCCCCCACCACATCCGCATCTATGCCAGTGATCCTCACTCTTATCGGGATCTCCCCGTACGACTCGCTGAGTTCGGCACAGTCTACCGCTGGGAGCTCAGCGGCGAGCTAGGTGGGATGACGCGCGTGCGTGGCTTCACACAGGATGACGCCCATATCTTCTGCCGTCCCGATCAGATCAAAGACGAGATCAAGCAGTGCATCAGCATTGTGAAGCTCATCTTGACCACACTGGAGATGACTGATTTCCGCGTGCGCCTCTCGCTGCGCGACGCTGAGTACACGGATAAGAAATATGTCGGTGAGCCTGAGAACTGGCGTCTCTCTGAGACGGCGCTGCGTGAGGTGCTCACAGAGATGGACTTCGAGTACACCGAGGCTGAGCATGAGGCTGCCTTCTATGGCCCCAAGATTGACTTCGTCGTGCGTGACGTCATCGGACGCGATTGGCAGCTGGGCACCATTCAGGTAGACTACAACCTGCCTGAGCGATTTGACCTCAGCTACACGGGCTCTGACAACAAGCCCCATCGCCCAGTGATGATCCACCGCGCCCCCTTTGGCTCGATGGAGCGCTTTGTCGGTCTGCTTATTGAGCATTTTGCGGGCAAGTTCCCCACATGGCTCTCGCCAGAGCAGGTGCGTGTGCTGCCCATCTCGGAGAAGCTTGCAGCCCCCGCCGAGGAGCTCCGCGCCCGCCTCGCCTCAGCAGGCATACGCGTCACTCTGGACAACAATGCTGACAAGATCGGAGCCAAGATCCGCAACGCGCGCTTGGATCGCGTCCCCTATATGCTCGTCGTCGGGCAGCGTGAGGCCGAGAACGGCGAGGTATCCGTCCGCCATCGCGATGCTGACCTCATCGGTACGATGTCCGTTGACGCCTTTGTCGACGGGGTGCGTCGCGAGATAGCCGAGCGTCTCATTCGCCCTATCTTTGAGGTGCCTCGTGCAGACGCATAATAAATTCTCATTTTCAACCTTAACTTTCTGCTCGCGTCACTGCATCGGGTGGTGACGCGAGCGAACTACCAAACACCAAAACAAAACACAGTGTCCGCTCCTATTAAGAAGAAACCCTCCGGCAACAAGAACCGCCGTGACCAACAGCGCACCCAGCAGGTGCGTGCTAATGAACGTATCCGTGCGCCCAAGGTGCGCGTCGTCACCGCTAGAGGCGAGCAGCTCGGCGTGATGCCGACTCGCGAAGCTCTCGCCAGGGCCAAGGAAATCGGTCTCGACCTCGTAGAGGTCGCGCCCAATGCTGATCCCCCTGTCTGCCGCCTCATCGACTATGGCAAGTACAAGTATCTCCAAGCCAAGCTCCAAAAGACGAACAAGGCGAAGACGATCAAAATGAAGGAGATCAAGCTGCGCATCGGCACCGACGTCAATGACTACAACGTCAAGATGGCGCGCAGTGAGCAGTTCCTCGATCATGGACACAAGGTACGCTTCCAGCTCCGCTTCCGCGGTCGCGAAAACGCTCACCACAACCTCGGTCTTGAAATGATGGCCAAGGTGGTTGAGGATCTCAAGGCGATGGCTGTCGTCGACCAAGCTGCCAAGCTCGGCGGTAACACGGTGAACATGGTGCTCACCCCCTTGCCTGAAAATCAGCGTGTCAGGAAATTCAAGAAGTACCAAGAAGACGACTTCGACGTCAACTCCAGCGACTACGATGCAGAGGACGACGATGACGATGCAGGTGGACTCATCGAGATCCATTGATCCTTGCTCTCATTTGCGAACAAATTTTATGGAACCTACCTTCGAGCAGAGGGTAGGTTTTTGGTTTTCCGTGGAGAGCGTGAGGGTCTGTTTTGGCGAAACTTTACAGCTTTTTTGAGGGGCTTACATAGCTCACTAGGCGCGCCCAAACGCCGCAAATTCTCATCCAAACTGCCAGCAAAATCCGAAGCCGCTCATTTCACAAGATCCCCTAAAGCTTTGATGTGTCGAAAAAAGCGTGTCTTTTGTTTTATCTTGGCTTGCCAAGCGCATTTTTTTTCTTATAATCAAAGGCGATATGTCGACAAAATCCATTATCTTTGCCCCTCGTGGCTCCTACAAAGAAGTCGAGCAACAAATGCTATTGACTCCCAAATACGATGCAGATGGTCTCATCCCCGCACTCGCAATGGACCACCAGACCAAGAGGCCCCTCATGCTCGCCTATATGAACGAAGAGTCTCTCAAGATGACACTCGAGCTCGGCGAGGCTGTCTATTACTCCCGCTCGCGTCAGGAGATCTGGCACAAGGGCGCCACCTCTGGTCATATCCAGAAGGTGCATGAGATTCTCATCGACTGCGACCAAGACGCACTCATCCTCTATGTCGATCAATTGGGCGCTGGTGCTTGCCATACGGGACATCAGTCCTGCTTCTTCCGCTCACTGCCTCTCGCAGATGAGATCGTAGATGGTGTCCCCGTCGAACTCAAGGCCGCCGACGAGGGATGCTGCTTTGATGCTGAGTCCGTCTACGGAAAGAAATAAGCATCTGCCACCTTCCCCCCCCATCCAGAGAGAGCGCGGCTCACGCAGCTCTCTCTGGAGTCTCTCGGTGCCAGTTGCTGAGGGCACACAATAGCTCCTTCTCCCTTCATATGAAAATATCCCCTTATCTCCTTGCTCTTCTCGCGCCCGTGATGCTGACGATGTGTCAGAACTTTGACAATGATGCGCTGCCTATCACGATGAACAATTTTAATCAAGGTGCTGCAGAAGCCCTACTCAACGAGGCAAAGGCACTCATGGCAAAAGGGGATTATTCCGACGCACGTGCAAAGCTGCGCCGCCTCGTGCGCATCTACCGCATCTCTGCTGTCGCCCCTGAGGCGCGTCTCCTCTATGCCACCTGCTATGAGCGTGAGAACGACCCGCGTGAAGCCTTCAAGCAGTATGACAAGCTCGTGCTCGACTATCCCAGTAGCACGCTTTATCTCGAAGCCATCAATCGCCAAAAGCAGCTCGCGCATGGCGCAGCGCAGGGCAAGATCTCCACAAAGGTCTTTGGCATTTGGGATGCGCAGATGGATCCCTCCGTTGTCATCGAATGGCTGCAGAGCGTGATCAAGAATGCGCCCTATAGCGAATCGGCGGCCGAGTCCTCACTCATCCTTGGCAATTACTATCTCAAGCGTAAGATGCCCGTCGAAGCCGCCTATGCCTTCCGCCAGCTTGTCGATAAGTACCCCAACAGCAGCTATGCGCCTGATGCCCAGCTCTCCGTGGCGAATCTCTGGGCGACCAGTGCCTCTCGTGGAGACCGCAACCTCGTCAATCTGAACAAGGCACTCGAGGCTTACGAAGAGTTCGTTCTCCTCTACCCACGACACGCCAAGACCTCTCATGCCAAAGCCCAAGCCGCTCAGGTGCAAAAGCTCATGATTGACGAGCAGCTCAAGACGGCACTCTTCTACATGGAACGCTCCAAGGAGTATCAGTCTGCTGTATTCACGCTCGAGGACGTCATACGGCAAGAATCGATCAATCCCACGGCCGCCGCTGAGGCGAGAAAGCTACTGCCCATCGCGCGCGCACGCCTCGCAGGATCTTAAGGCAGGGCTCTATGATATCTCGTCATTCTTCTATTTTATATAGCTGCGTATGGTCATGACTTTGAAAAAAATATTCCCCTCGCTCGCGCTAGCCACATGCACAGCTTGCGCGTTGCTGAGCTGTGGCTACCACATGGGTTTTAGCAAACCAACAGTCCTCCAGCACGCCAAGAGTGTGACGGTGGAGATGTTTGACAACAATTCGCTAGAGCCACTCGCGGGTATCCTCGTGACCAACGCCATCACGGATACGCTCCAGCGCGACGGCACCTTTGTGCTCGCCTCACGCAGCCGCGCGGATGTCACCATACGTGGCGCCGTGAAGAAAATCACCTTTGACTCCGTACGCCCGAATCCTCAGAACACCTACGTGAGCTCAGAAATAGCCCTCCATCTCGAGGTGAGCTATGAGCTCATTGATAAGAAGACGGGTAAGGTGGTGCTCAAGGGCACGCTGGACAATGAGGCGAACTTCTACAATGAATCAGGCAACGTACAGGCAGCACGCGAGAGTGCGCTCGCCTATGCCGCGCAGAAAATTGCTGAGGATTTCCAGTTCATGGTCATGAGCAGCTAGGGGAGAATATTTTGCTTTCAGATTAACCATGATAGAATACCCTGTCAGTTTTGTATCGCTGCCCATAGGCAATCGCGATGATATCACAAAGCGCGCCATCGACACCCTCACGGGAGTAGACGTCATCTGCTGTGAGGACACGCGCCACACGGGCATGCTGCTTGCGCATCTCGAAATACGCGACAAGAAGCTACTCAGCCTCCACGAGCACAACGAAGCGCACCGAGCCGCTGAGATCGTCGCACGAGCGCAGGCGGGGGAGCGATTTGCCGTCGTGAGTGATGCTGGCATGCCAGGTGTCAGCGATCCTGGTTATCGCCTCATTCAGGCATTGAAGCAGGCGGAGGTGCCCTTTACTGTCCTCCCAGGGCCTAGCGCGGTGATGACGGCGCTCGTAGGCTCTGGTTTACCAAGCGATGCCTTCTTCTTTGCTGGCTTTCTTCCTGTGAAGTCGGGGAAAAAGACCCAGATGATCACCCAAGCTCTCGAGGCGAAGTATACGAGCATCTTCTTTGAATCTCCGCATCGCATAGCCAAGACGCTCCAGCTCATCGCGAGCCTCGATGCGGAGGCATCTATCTGTGTGGCGCGCGAGCTAACCAAGCGCTTTGAGAGCTATCACCGTGGCAGCTCGAGCGAGCTGGCGAGCCAGTTTGCAAAGCAAGCAGCCAAGGGGGAGATTGTTCTGCTCATCGGAGGGCAGAACGCACCACGCTCTGTAAAGCCAGAATGAGTAGTGGGAGCTCGCGAATTGCCTAACAGGGTGATGAACGCGGTATAGGCTATTTCTAAATTCTCCTCATTCTAAATAAACGAATCTCAAACTTGCGGCGCGAGGCAGATTTTGAGCTCTTACCAGTTGTATTTCTCCCAAATCTTCGTCTCAGAGTGTCCTCTGAGACGAAAATTCGGGGAAAATTAAGCCTAAAAGCACTCAAAAGCTGCCTCGTGAAGCGATTTTTCGAATTTTCTTATTTAGAATGACGAGAATTTAGAAGCCCCCTTAAGAACGCTTGCCGTAGCGGCGGTCTCGCTGCCCGTAGCTGTCGAGCGCGCGCTCGAACTCCTCTCGTCCAAAATCGGGCCATAGGACATCCGTGACATAGATCTCGCTGTAGCTGAGCTGCCAGAGGAGGTAATTGGACAGTCGCATCTCACCTGATGTGCGGATGAGTAGATCGGGGTCAGGCATCTCGGCGGTATAGAGCTGGCGCGCGAGATGCTCGGGGGTGATGTCTTGCCATTGGAGGCTGCCTGTGGCGATCTGCTCGCCGAGCTGGCGGACGGCGGCGGTGATCTCTTGGCGACTCCCATAGGAGAGTGCGAGCACGAGGTTCACGCCTGTATTCTGCTTGGTTTCATCAATGCAGTCGTCGAGCAGCTCGCGGACGTCATCGGGGAGCATGTAGAGCTCTCCGATGGCATGGAGGCGCGTATTCTTCTCCATCAGATCCTTGCGCCTCTCCTTGAGGAAGCGCTTGAGCAGTGACATGAGGCTGGCGACTTCTTTCTCACTGCGCCCCCAGTTCTCCGTGGAGAAGGCATAGAGTGTCAGCCACTGCACGCCCTTTTCAAGGCAGAGGTCGATGACGCGCTCCACTGCCTTGCCGCCACGCTCATGCCCCAGTGCGCGAGGCATGAGGCGATTCTTTGCCCAGCGACCGTTGCCATCCATGATGATGGCAATATGTTGTGGTATTTTCATGCTCAAAAAAATTAAAGAGAGAACTCGCCGAACTCAGCCAAAATAGCCTCCACACGCGCGATATCCTCAGCAGAGTCGACGCCACTGCTGGTCTTGCGCCCACGGTAGTCGACGGGTACCATCTTGATGCTCATCCCGTGGTAGAGGTAGCGCATCTGCTCGAGTCCCTCGACGCAGCCCATCTCGTAGTCGGATTC
>CAYJID010000045.1:0-12556 GCA_964370135.1 uncultured Akkermansia sp.
CCTACAATCAGGCTCAGTCACTCGGTCTCCACGACCTCGGCAAGATCGCTCCCGGTTTCGTCGCTGACCTCGTGCTGCTCGACGATGAGTTCCAAGTCGTGCAGACCTACATCGACGGCGTGCTGCGCTACGAAGCCTAAGCTTCAGCCCCCGCCCCTATAAAGACAACAACCCCGACTCAACAATGCCCCCCTCCCTCGTCTCACCCCTCGCACGTCGCCTCGCCGAGTCTCACCAGCTGAGCCTCACGGAGCTGATCGGTACAGGCCCACGCGGTCGCGTGATGGCCGATGACATACGACGCGCCCTCAGCGCGCCTCCGTCAGCACCCGCGAGCCTACCGCCGAGCCCGAGCGAGGCTGCGGGGCAGCAGAGCTCCTCCTCACTGGGCAAGACCAGCGTCGCCGCCGACCATCTGCCACAGACACGCCCTGAGAAGGACGGATTCTACGTCTACGACTGTCAGGTGAGTATGAGCGCGCTCGCCGCGCTCAGCCGCCCCATCGCCGTGCAGTGTGACAAGCTGCTCGACCAGCGCTACTCGCTCATGGACTATATCCTGCGCGCCGTGGTCAAGGCCTGCACGAGTCACGCCTCCGCGCAGCAAGATGCGCTCAATGTCCTGCTCTTTGAGGACAGGGGCAACTACATCTGCGCGCTGCGCGATGTCGCGTCCAAGACGCTCTACCAGCTCACACGCGCCGTGCAAAGCGGCAGCGAGACGCTCGAGGGCTTCCACCCCCACATCGTCGTCTGCGACGCGCTCACCACGCGTGAGCAGGTCGGGCAGTATCTGGAGCTCAAGCAGCGCCCGCTCTTCGGCTTCATCTCACGAGGCGGCTCGCAAAAGGTAGGCATCCGCGTCGGCTGCGATGTGAAGAGCATGGAGCTCGACTATACCTTCTACGTCTCCAACCAGATCCCCGCCAATCAGGCTGACGGCGTCGCCGCGCGCCTGCGCAACCTCCTCCATGACCCCGTGAGCCTGCTGCTCATCGCTTGACCCCTTCTCCCTTTATCAAAAAAACTCCTTAACCCTCACCCTTTTAACATCATGCCATTCAACATCGGAAACGTCGAAATCGGCGGTACAAAGCCCTTTTACATCCTCGGTCCCTGCTCACTCGAAAGCGAAGAATTCGCCTGGGAGATGGCGCGTGAGATCAAGACCATCTGCGAGCGTCTCGGCGTCCCCTTCCTCTTCAAGGCCTCCTACGACAAGGCAAACCGTACGAATGTGAAGAGCTTCCGCGGTGTCGGTATCGAGGAGGGCTGCCGCATCCTCTCTGAGATCGGCAAGGAGCTCGGCGTCGGTGTCGTGACGGATGTCCACACCGAGGAGCAGGCAGAATACGCCGCCGAGTACATCGACCTGCTCCAGATCCCCGCCTTCCTCTGCCGCCAGAGCGACCTACTGGAGGCCTGCGCAAAGACGGGGCGTCCCGTCAATGTGAAGAAGGGGCAGTTCCTCGCCCCTTGGGACTGCATGAATATCTGTGAGAAGATGGAGGCCTTTGGCTGCGATCAATACATGCTTTGCGAGCGTGGCTCCACCTTCGGCTACAACAATCTCATCGTCGACATGCGCGGTCTCTACTGGATGCGCGAGTTCGGCTGCCCCGTCGTCTTTGACGCGACGCACTCCGTGCAGCGTCCCGGCGGTCTGGGTGGAGCGACAGGCGGCGACCGCGTGCTCGCCCCTGTGCTGGCGAATGCCGCCATGGCCGTCGGACTCGACGGTGTCTTCATGGAGGTGCACAAGAATCCCGATGAGGCGATGAGCGATGGGCCCAACCAGATCCACCTCTCCGACCTCGAGCGCGTCATTGGCAACCTCGAGCTCGTCCGCGACGCCTACGCACGCATGCAGTAGCCCTCCTACGCTCACGTGTAGAGCTGGTGAGAGCACCCCTGCCCCTCAGCCCTCTCACACGTGAGCCCCTCCTCTGCCCCTCCCCCTCCCCTGTGACCATGAGGACACTCTGCCGCCAGATCGCTGTGATCGGACTGCTGATCTCGGGCTGGAGCTATGCCCAGATCGCGAAGACCAAGACCGCTCCTGGTGAGTTCCCCGCGGTCGCCCTGCTGCCCCCTGGCACCGTCGTCGAGGGCATCAAGCTACCGCGCTACGAAGGCGCGCGCGTGACCGCCCTCATTCAGGCGAAGAATCTCCAAGTCCTCAGCCGCAATGAGGTGAGCATCGAGGGGCTGCTCGTCGAGCTCTACGGCGAGAGTGGTCACACGACCTCGCTGAGTGCCGAGGCGGGCAAGTACGACTTCCGCGTCGAGGAGGTACGCTCCTCGGGACGCACGAGCGTCCACGACCCGCGCTTTCGCGCGCAGGGGGCGCAGCTGCTCTACTCCACCACCCAGCAGCGAGGACATCTGAGAGGTCCTGTGCGCACCATCATCTCGCGCTCCCAGCCTCAGCCCACGCCTGCCCCCGCACCATGATTTCTTTCTCTCCCTCTGGACTCTCCCCCCTCCTCCCCATCGGCGGCCTAGGCTGCCTGCTGAGCCCCGCGCTACTCGCGAGTAGCGCGCCATCAGCCGATCTCTCCCTGCTCACCGAGCAGCAGGCTCTACTCACGCGCAGCGAGCAGAGCCTCCAGCAGCTCCAGCCTGACAAGCAGCTGCTCGACGCGCGCGCGCAGTTCCTGAGCATGGTAGGGCTCGCACCCGCCCAGCAGAGCGCCACCGAGCTCATCGAGCAGCTCGAGCAGGATCTACGCGACTGGGATGAGCGCATGGAGCCCTACATCGAGGAGAGCCGTGCTGAGTCCGTCGACATGGATAGCCTCGGGACGAGTGACCAGCAGTCAGGCGAGACGCAGATCGAGAGCTCGGGTGGGCTCTATTTCGACACCGCACAGGCGCAGCTCAGCTACCTCGGGCAGGTACGACTCCGCGACGCGCTGCTGCACCTCGACTGCACGCAGGGACTTTTTGTTCAACTAGAACTCGAGCGCGCGAGCGAGGTCAAGACAGAGACCGAACAACGCATCGCCACCGTCGTCGCCCCCAACGCGAGCACCAGCGGCGAGCAGGCTGTCTCTCCCTCTCCTGAAGAGCCCAAAACTGAGGGGAAGAAACAAATCACCCCACCCCGCAGCCCCATCGCGGTACAGGCTCAGCAAGCCTACCTCGACCTCCACCGCCAGCGACTCTACCTGCGGGGTGGCAGCGGCATCACGCTGCACCACCAGCACGGCGAGCTCCACGCGCAGGGCGCGGACACTGCCGCCATCCTCTGCGAGACTGCGGGCATCTTTTACCTCCGCGCCGAGACCATCACAGGCTACATGAGCGACGAGCAGGGACGCCGCAGCAGCTTTGAGGCACAGGGAGGCGTGCTCTACCTCCAGCGCGAGGATCGCATTATCTTTCTACGTGACGTCCGCCTCAGCCATGAGCAGCACCACTTTGAGAGCGCGGGCGCCATGTGCCTCGAGCTGCTCCCCTCCGCGAAGCAGGAGAAGAGAGAGGGACTCTTTGCCTCCTTCCAGCGCAGCTATGACGGACTCACACGCCTCGGTGCGACTGAGCGCGTGCGCCTCCAGCAGCAGGCTCTCGCAGGTGGGCAGGCAGATAAGAACCAGTCCAATAGCACACAGCAGCTAGACGTCCACGCCGAGCAGCTCAGCTACGACGCGAGGACGGGCGAGACTATCCTCACGGGGGGCAGCTGCGCTCTGAGCAATCAGCAGCAGCGACTCCGTGCCACAGGAGATGCGCTCATCCGCTGGGCAGTCGATGGCTCACTCTACATACACGCCAGCGAGATCGACGGGCAGTACAGCCGCCCCGTCGCTGAGCGCGAGCAGCCGCTGGCGGGCACTTTCCGCACGCAGCGTCAGCTCGCCTTTCTCGCGACTGAGCGACTGCTCTATGCTCCCCATGGCCTCGACGCCCAAGACGAGCTATCTTCTCTCAAGACCACAGGCGCGCTGCTGCTGAGCTTTGGAGAAAAAGAAAAGCAAGGCACGCCATCCACTGCCCCCGCTACGGAGAAGAATGACGGCATCCAGCTACGCACCCCGCCGCTCGCCTTTGCCTCACTCGGTGAGCTCGAGCACGTCTACAGTGCCGAGTCCATCATCGCCCGCCAGAGCAGCCAGCCCCGCTTTGAGCTCGAGGCCGACCGCGCCGCCTTCTCGTTGTTGCGTGGTGTCGGCATCCTCGAGTCTCGAGCAGGCAAGCCCCTGCGCCTCGACTACGAAGGCCAGAAGCTCCGCGCCGAATCCGCCGAATCCACCGAGATGGGCTCGCTCATCCAGCTCGATGAGCAGGGAGATCTGCTCGTGCGCGCCAGCAAGATCGACATGCAGGTACAGGAGCAGGGCGAGAGCTACACGTTACTCTGCGAGGACGAGCTACGCCTCCACCGCAAGGACGGACGTATCGAGCTCGCCTCAGCCGTCGAGCTACGCAGCCCCGATCTGCTGCTCAAGAGCCCGCATCGCGTCAGCTTCTCGCTCCGACGCGGGGATGCGCAGAGCGCGCAGCGGCAGGCGAGCCTCAGCGCACGCTTCCCCCAGATGGATTATAACTTCATCGGACTGGAGAGCATGGACATCGAGCGCGGCAGCACGCTACAGACCCCCCAATTCTCCATGCAGAATACAGGACGCCTCCACGTCCGCATGGCCAATGAGAAGCTCCGCCGCGCGCATCCCAGCATGCAAGGCGTCGCCGAGCTCAGCGCGGAGGGAGACGTCCAGCTGCTCATGAAAGCCGACGCCCAGCGCCTCCTCTATGCACGCGGCGACAAGCTCACCGCCAACGGCTACAGCGCGGAGAAGAATCTCACGGGACGCGAAGTCTACCTCTCCGACGGCACCCACACCCATCAGGTAAAGGGGCGCGCGCGCCTGCACCTCGATGCGCGCAACACCGCCACCCTCACGGGCGACGAGCAGCGCACCCGCGCCGACAATCTCAACAAGCAGTTTTCGGACACGTCCAAGAAATCTAAAAAGAAAAAATAATCACCCCCCTCCCCCCCTATGAGCGTCCTCCTCCATGCCCAAGGACTGTGCAAGTCCTACAAAGACCGCAAAGTCGTCAACAACGTCACCCTGCATGTCGAATCTGGCGAGATCGTCGGACTCCTCGGCCCGAATGGTGCTGGTAAGACCACCTCCTTCTACATGGTCGCGGGGCTCGTACGCCCTGATGAGGGGCAGGTGAACTTCATGGATCAGGACGTCTCAGGACTGCCCATGCACCTACGCGCGCGCCTCGGCATGGGCTACCTCCCGCAGGAAGAGTCTATCTTTCGCAAGCTCAGCGTACATGAGAATCTCATGGCCATCTTGGAAACGCGCTCGGATCTCAGCCGCGCCCAGCAGCGCGAGAAGGGAGATGAGCTCATGGAGCGATTTGGCATCACGAAGCTGCGCAAGAGTCAGGCACTGCAACTCTCGGGTGGGGAGAAGCGACGCCTCACCATCGCGCGCGCGCTGGCGGCGAATCCGAAGCTACTCATGCTTGACGAGCCCTTTGCGGGTGTCGACCCCATCGCAGTGCAGGACATCCAGCAGATCGTCGCCTCACTGCGTGAGACGGACGGGCTCTCCATCCTCATCACCGACCACAACGTCCGCGAGACACTGGGCATCGTGGATCGCGCCTACATCCTCTTTGAAGGCCGTGTCATCAAGCAGGGCAATGCGGAGGAAATCGCGAATGACCCGAAGACACGCCAGATCTACCTCGGTGAGCATTTCAAGATGTAATACCGTTAACCACTCAGTGGGAAGCCTATACGATAAATAAAAATTTAAATCTTCGATAGTTATACAACGCCATGAAAACAAGCTCTTTCTCCCTCCTCGCACTGACCCTGCTTTGCACCCCGCTGCTCCCCCTGCCTCTGCTCGCGACCAGCTCCGTGCAACACCCAGAGTCAGGCTCGCGCGCCCTACAGGCTTATCACGCCTACCAGATGCTACCTGAGTCTGTCCGAGACTACCTCCGCGCGCGATACGAGCGCATGCGTCTCGTCACGGATGAGGGCGAGTCTCCAGCTGTCGCCCAGCATCGCAACATCCTCAAAGCCATCAAAGGCTATGAATCACTCCCCGCGCCCTTTCCTCGCCTCTTTGCCGCGGAGGAAAGCTATTTCCAACAGCAGCTCGCAGCGATGCTCGAGGATCCCTCTCGGGACAACTTCCTGAGCTCGACGGCGGGGCTCCTCGCCTTCTGGGATAGCATCCTTGCGCAGCAGCCTGTCGCGATTCAGAAAGGCATGCAGGCATCGAATTATCTCGCGCTACTCGGGCAGCTGCTCGTCGCGGAGGAGTTCACCCGCGACTACCTCACACGCAGCGAGCTTGCGGCTAACCAAAATCTCCAGCAGCAGCAAGAGCAGCTCGGTAGCAAGTTCAGAGAGCTCTTGTACTCCTCCAGCGCATCAGCAGAGGCTCTCTGCGCGCGCTACGACATGACCCGCGAAGAGATGCTCGCCGAGATTACAAAAATCCACCACCGCTTCCTCGAACATGCGCGCAAACTCAATGCGAAGTATCTAGAAGAGCAAAACAGGCGAATAGAAATCCCGACGCCATGATCAACGGCTAGCCTACCCCGTCTCGCGTGGACGGGTGATTGATCTTGACAGCAGGTGCTGCGATCTCGTATCATCTCACGATGACTGATAGCAATAGCACCCCCATCCGCTACCGCATGACGGCGAGTACAGGGCATCTCATCATGGGAGCCTACCTGCTCACCCTCACGGTGCTGGTGGCATTCAGCTACGCGACGCTGGAGACCGCTTACTATCACCCTGGCTTCTACCGCTACCTGTCAGCCGCGTTGGCACTGCTCCTCGTCCTCGCGCTGCTTCTGATTGCGCTCTTGCTCGGGGAGATCATTGTGAGTCGTCGCTGCTTTGAGCTCGGTGATAGCGAGATACGCGGCTACCAGAGCAGCCTCGGTATCAGACACGCGCGCTGGTCGCTCGCGGCTCAGGGGGATCTCTATGTGGACTGTAGGCAGCCGTCGATGACGGATATGCTCCAGCAGGAGGATGAGCGCGCCCCGCTCCTGCACCTCGCCCCCTGCCTCTATGCGGTCTACCTCATCCAGAGAGGCAAGCGCGAGCGTCTCTTCACCAGCGTGGATGAGCAGGTCGCGCTCGACTTTCTTGCCCGCGTGCAAGCCGCCTACCCTCAGCTGCGTGAGGTGAATCGGGCGGGCAAGCCACTCGAGCACGCAGGCGAGCGATTCCCCCATAGAGCGGAACAGCTCCGCCATTGGCTCTTCCATGTCAAGCAGGCATGGGTCTTTGCGACCGTGATCTCGCTGGCGGGCGGCATCGCCTGCGCCGTCGCAGCCTTTCTCCAGCACGAGGATCTCGACTCGCCTCCTCGAGAGGCTCAATGGCGACGCACCCCCGCCACACTCCGTGCAGACCATACTCGGGGACGGGATGAGGGCTACGTCGTACTCCACTACAGCGACACCCAATCAGGTCGCATCAGGTCGAGCAAGCGCGCGCGTCTCCATGAGCTAGCGGAGTGCAAGGATGCCGAGGGGAGATACTGGCTCTATGTGAACCCTGAGGATGGGACGCAATACTCCTACTCCCGCGAATCGCGAGCTGATATGGAGTGGCGCTACCATGCCTACCTGACAGGCGCGGGGCTATGCTTGCTGCTCATGGGCGGCTCCATCGTGATGTTCATACGCACGCCAGAGTACCCTGATTGATGGCTTTCGCTATTCTAATCTGGATATCCTCGCTGAAATCGATATTATTGACGACGGACTTCATAATTTCATACGTGAGTTCATCGTCAATGACACCTGCGGCAATGTGGTAGATGATCGCTTCTAGGCGTTTCATAAAGATGGTAGCCTGCCAAAAATAGGCATTCTTGTGCAGAAAATAAACGCCCACAGTCAATGCGATACGCTTATTGCCATCCATAAAGCAATGCCCCGAGCATAATCTATATACGAGATAGCTGAGTTTGGAGATGAAATCTGGATAGTAATCATCATTCCGCATAAACTCCAGGTAGGAGGCTACCTTCTCTGGATAGAGTACACCTCGCAGGCCTCCTCCACTATGCTCAATCGTTTTGCCGTATACGTAAAGGATCTCCTCGTAGGAGACGTATTGAATCGCTGGATCACTCATCTCCGTCTTGCTTCAAGCGCTTGAGCGTATCTTTATTTTCTTCTAAGATCTGTTCAAAATCGACAGATTGATTTCCTATAAAACGCTCAAAGTCTTCTATCGGAACAGCTTTCAAATAGTCTGCTATATTGGCGTGAAGTGCATCGCGAAAGCCCAGATCACGCGATGCCATCTTTGTCCTCACATCGTGGATATAGGGTGCTTGGAGAGGATGATCAGCAAGCGAATCAATGATGGAGAATACCTCTTGAACGCTCAGATTCTGCTGCTGTCTTTGATAGCTCTGATTGATTTCATAAGCTACCCCAGCTTCGAAGGAGGAGATAACCAAGAGAACCTCTGCGTACATGGTATGCCTTGGGTTGTCCGTCTTGTTGAGTCTGAGTACTTTTCTATATTCAGCCGCATTTTCTTTGAAGACAGCTTGGTAGATCCTGTTTGTGATATGCGCGTGTTTGTAGGATTGATGACCATCGACATAACTGCTGACAGCATCCGTTAAATTTTTTCTGTAATTCTCTTCAGTAAGGGCAGCACGGAGGTAATTTGCATCACGTCGGTTGATGTATTTCGTGCCTCCTCCGACTTTTTCATTGATCGAGCTGATGACGATATCTAGCATAGTTGAGCGTAATTGCTGCGCTTTTTTGCTATTGGTTAAGATCATTCCTATGTTGAGGAAGGCTTTAAAGTTGAACAGGCCAAGCTGTGGAGTTTTGTTCCCGACATCAATGTCGGAGACATACTGCAACTTAAACTCCTTTAGTACTTTACCTTTAATTAAGATATAGCCATTCGATTTTAATTCTTCGGAGTTTTTTTCTATATAACGCTCGATCGTTCGCTCATCTATTTCGTAGAAATCAGCGACCATTCTCTTAGTGAAGTGACGCTCCTCCTTAAAGAAAATTCCCGTGATGTCTAGCTTGTCGCTTATGACGGCAAGCGCTAATTGATTATTTAAGATGTTTTGTCTATGTACGTTAGAAACGGTTAATTCGTCACTCATTTCGATGGGCTGTTTGTACGAGAGGAAAATACCGCTAGGAGTTGTCACTCCTAGCAGCGAGAGGGGGAGCAGAAATTACTTCTTTTTCTTGGGCACGTACTTGTCCTTGCCATCGGTGAGCCATTCGAGGCTGAAGACAGCGACTTCGTTGTGCTTGTGGCCGTCCTTCTCAAAGAAGAGCGCGATGTCGCCATTCTTGAGCTTGCTGAGATCGGAGTAGGCGGCAGATCCGGGGTAGACTACCTTGCCCGCGCTCCAGGTCTCGCCCTCGTCGTAGCTGATGCGTACGGTGAGGTTCTCACGCTTTGTGCTGTTGGCATTGGAGAAGATGAGGCGGTTCTTGTCGTCACCCTGGCTCACGGAGCTGTAGCGGATGATGCTGCCATTGCACGCGGCATCGGGGAGCTGGGGCTCGGGGCGTGTGGTCCAGGTCTTGCCCTTGTCCGACGAGATGTGGACGTAGCGCTTCTTGGCACTGCCATTCACGCGGGCGTTCACCATCCAGCGACCGTCGTCGAGCTCGATGATCTTGGACTCATCGGCGGGCTTGATGGGGGTGTCGATGACGTACCAGCTCTTGCCGTGGTCGTCGCTGCCGAAGATGAAGACACCCTTTTGCAGATTTACCAGCGTGTGGAGCATCTTGCCATCGCTCGTGTAGCAGCCGCGGCCAGACGTGATGAATTTGAAGTTGTTCTTCCACTCAGGCTTAGCAATGCTATCGGTGATGTCGACAGGCTTGCTCCATGACGTGCCGTTGTTCTTGCTGACGACGTAGTGGAGGTAGTAGACGTCCTTTTCCTTGTCGAGGTCCATGTAGTTGTAGAAGAGGTAGATGTAGCCTGTCTTCTCATCGAGGATGAAGGAGGGGTCAGACGCGGAGCGGCCGTGGGGGAAGTCGACGATGACCTTGGCCTTGCTCCAGGTCTTGCCGTTGTTCTTGCTGGTGCGTACGGAGATGTTGATGTCCTTGCTGAATTTCAGGTCGCTGAGGTTGGGCACGCGCTCGTCGATGGCGGCGATGAGTGTCCCGTTCTTGGCGGTGATGAGGGCGGGGATGCGGTAGCCCGCGACTCCTTCTTTCATCCCTGAGTAGTAGATGTCGTTGCTGTACTTGATCCCCTTGGCGAGGTCTGATTTGGCATGCGCACTCGCGACTAGCGTGAGGGCGATGAGGGGGAGAGCGATTGATTTAATCATATCAAAGGAGCATAACATGTAGGGGGAGTATGTCAATGATATTCTTTTTGCTCAGCGGATGGATTAATTTGCTACCTGCTGGGGGTGAGGTATCTGTTGTATATGTGTCATGCCCGAGCTCGGGACGTTCGCATGGGGGAGCAGCAGCCCAAAGAGTGAGGCGGTGAGTGTCGCTAGCAGGTGCTGCATGTCGGGGGATGGGTTGAATAAGTAGTAGCAAAAATCGTGGAGGAGGTCGGGCATGCTGCGCACCTTGTGATCCACGAGGGCGTATTGGCGGAAGCCCTGCGCATAGAGCGCGCTGAGCTGCGCATGGCTGAGGTTCGCCCGCATGCCTTGGAGGGTCGCCGTGGGCTGCAGGCAGCCGCAGCGCTGCCTGAGCTCCGCGATGGCGAGGCGCGGGGCTGTCTGGTAGGGATGCACGCGTCGCCGTGCGAGCTGCTGGAGATGCTCCGCCCGTAGCGGGCAGGTGCTCAGGCAGCGGTCATTGGCGATGATGATGTAGCGCGAGGCGTCGGCGGCTAGTGGGGTGTAGATCTCGGGGCGCGCGCCATCGCGCGGGTGGAGCGCGACGCGGTCATAGCCCTCAGCGAGTCGGCGGTAGAGGGCGGGTGTGCGCTTCTGCTTCTCGATGGCGATGCGGTTGGGATGCGCGTCTATCGCGAGGCGGGGGAACTCCGCGCGTAGGTGGTCACGCAGCGCATCGCTGGCGACCCAGACTCGATTGAGCGGTGATTGGCTGAGCAGGTGGACGAGGCCGATGCCGTAGTCATCGTCGAGAAACTCCTCGGGGATATAGGGGTTGTCAAAGCTGAAGGTCAGGGCAATGCCTGCTTGCGCGTACTGCTTGATACGCTCCACGATGAGGGTGTCGGGGAGTAGCGCGCGCTGGCCGAGCCAATCCAGCGACCAGAGGCAGGGAGGGGTGGCGCTCACGTGGCGCAGCTGGCGCGGAGCGATGTATTGCTTGAGATATTGATGGATGGCGAGCAGCTCGCTGTCAAAGCGCAGGGCTCCGCCGAGCATCCAGTGGGCGTCATCGAGTGGTGCGAGTAGCTGCTTGAGATTCGAAGGGTCAAGGGTCTGAGACATGGGTATTTTGAAAGATAAAAGTGAAAAAAAATTAGACAGTAGGCTGGTAGCTCTCCCAGAAGAGCTGCCTGATGCCATACATCCTCGCCTCATCATGGCTGTCGATGCGCAGCATGAGGCGCAGCAGGTCCACGAGGTAGGGGCTCGCATTGCCCATGCCGCGTCCCTGTACCTTGAAGTGGCGCAGACCGAGGCTGTAGAGTGTGGCGATCTCCTCGTGTGAGAGCGCGAGTGTGCCCTGTGTGGGGTGGAGTAGCAGCTGGTAGATGCTGTCGCAGCCGTTGCCCGACTGGAGCTTCGTGAAGGAGGACGTGTCATGCCCAAGGTAATTGAGCGACATCTCACTGAGGTCTTTGTAGTGCAGATGGCGGATGGGGCATTGGCGGATGCAGTACTCGTTGATCAGCGCGATGAATCGTCCTGGCTCTGGGAGAGTGGCGAGGAAGTCGGGGTCGATCACGTCGTCGGGGTGGAGCATCACGAGGTCGAACTCATCGAGGTAGCGTTTGTAGACATCGAGCCTCTCCTTGCCCCGCTCATGGGTGATCTTGAGGATGGAGGAGATGCGCTGCAGATGGGGGTAGTGCTGCTGGAGATGTGCGTTGAGCGCGTCGCTACAGAGGATGACGCCGTGGTGTGCCTTGGGCTGATTGAGACGCTCGCAGTATTCATTCGCCGTCTTGTCCTGGATGTGCTCCGCGCGCAGCATGGTATTACTGGCGGTGAGCAGCACATTGATACGCCGCTGCTCGTAGGCTTGGAGTGAGGCGGCATGTGCTGAATGGGGTACGATCTCGCGCGAGACGCGCCCGCTATTCCATATCAGGGCGGGCGAGCCGTGGACGTAGGCGATGGGCTGCGTGAGACCCAGTATATTCTGGCAGAAGTCGTGAAAGGCAAGGATCTCGCGGTCAAAGATAAAGGCACCTGAGATATCCCATATCGCCTGCGACCACTGAGGGGGGAGGAAAGGGGAAATTGCATCCATAAGTTAGATGAAAATCTAACATATTCACGCCTCAAATGTCTAGCGTTTTTTGATGCGGTTATTGTTAAGGGGGCTTCTAAATTCTCGTCATTCTAAATAAGAAAATTCAGAAAATCGC
>CAYJID010000046.1:0-12543 GCA_964370135.1 uncultured Akkermansia sp.
TGGATGACCTCGGCATCGGCGATGACAGGAATCACGTTGTCCCCCAGATCCTCTTCGAGGAGATCCCAATGCGCCTCCTCATCGGAGAAGGAAAAGCGCCCCTCCAGCCCCTGCTTGGGGACGCCGAGCAGCTCGGGGCGGAACACGCGATTGAGATTCAGACAGCCCGCAGACGAGCCCTCGACGAGGCGCAGCTGGCAAAAGCGCAGACTATCGGGGAGCTTATCGAGCTGGTATTGCTCGCGCCCTGCTGTTGTATTGAGATCGTGCTTGATGGGCGCGACGGTAGAGATCATGCCGTAGTAGCCGCCTGTGCCCGATTCCTTGCTCGGGTCATCGCCTAGGGTTCTGTAGTTGAGGATGGTCAGCCCGCAGAGGAAAACACCCAACCCCAGCACGCTCAGGATGCTCATAGAGCGCGAGAGGAAGCGGCGGTTGTTCTTCGCCGCGAGGGTGGCGAGGCTGCTGAGCTCGCGCCCTGAGTTGCGAATCATCAGGTACTTGACCAGCTTGAAGCTCAAGAAGAGCAAGATAAAGGAGCTGGTGAAAAAGAGCATCATCTGCTGCGCAGGCGGGCTCAGGTAGGACGCCGCAGCCCCCGCCACAAAGAGCAGCGACAGAATCAGCGTCCAGCGGCGGTCGCCTCGCGTCCATGCCGCGCGGCTGTAGTCCTGCTCCAGCTCCTGATGCAAACTCGCCTTGAGGCTCTTGTGCATCACGCGCAGCATGCTTAGCAGGCAGATGAGCGCGGAGATGCCAAATCCGAGCGCGAAATCACGCGCAGCTAGGTGCAGCTCGATGGAGAGCGCGCCTGTGATGCTCTGCCAGCTGCTGTTGAGCAGCGTGAGGATGAGCCACACGTAGGCGGTGGCGAGCAGGAGTCCGAGCAGCGCGCCAAGCAAGGTGTAGAGGGTGAACTCACAGCCGAGCAGCAGGCGCAGCTGTCGCGGGGAGTAGCCCATGCTGCGGAGAATGGCCAGCTCCTGCTTGCGGCTATCGACGTGCAGTACCGTGATGAGGTAGAGGAGGATGAGGGCGGCGATGACGACAAAAAAACTCAGCGCGAGGAAGAGCCCCGCAAAGTCCATCGCCTGAGCGATTCCCTGCTGGCTCTGCTCGCGCAGCGGGATGGGGGTGAAGAGCGTGGTCTCACGCGCCAGCAGAGACTCCAACTCGGCGCGCGCGTCTGTGTCGAATCGCAGGGCGGTCCACTGCCCCTGCGGCGAGCCGAAGAGCTGCTGCGCGGTGGCTAGGGAGACAAAAATCTTCGGGCTGCTCTTGTACTGCTTCCAGTAGGCTTCGTCTTTCTCGCGTATGGTGGTCGCATCTATGGGGAGGCTGGATTCCCAATCGGTGCAGCTCTCGCTCTCGGCGAATCCAGGGAAGGCGGGGACGAGCTCGCGCCTGTCCTCCGTCGGCACGATGCCGACGACGCGCAGCTCTCGCTCGCGCGTCTGCCACTCGCCCTGCGACTGGATGTCGTAGTAGCGGATGCGCAGGCTGTCGCCCACGGAGAGATTCAAATCATCGGCGAGCCATTGGGTGATGCGGCATTCGTCGCGCCCCATGTCATCGCCCTCCCCTGTGATGAAGGAATAGGGCGTGCTCTTGCCATGCGCCTCGATGCTGTTGACAAAGTAGCTCATCAGCGCGCGCTGGCAGCTGGGCAGCTCCTGCGCGAGGCGGCCGAGTGCCTCGGGGATGAAGCTCTGCTGGCTCCCCAGCTCGTAGCCGCCGTCCTTGAGTGGAGTCCAGCTCAGCCCGTAGTCTTCTAGCGCGATGGGGGCGTTGAAAAGCGTTTTATCAGGAGCGGCATTCTTGAGCAGCAGGATATTTGACTGCCCCGTGCGCTTGAGTTGTTCTTCTAAGAGCTTTTTGGGGAGGAAGAGCTGCGCCTGTCCCGCCTGATCGGAGAGCGGGTTGAAGTTCAGCAGAGCCTCCGCTCCCTCGGGGAGATCGCTGAGCTGCACGCGCATGCCCGCGATGGGGGTCTCATCGAGTGACCACGAGATCTGCTCGCTAAAGGAGGAGCTCAGCGGGATGCGCAGCTGCACCTCACCTGCACCCAGCGCCTGACGCGCGGCGCGGTTCGCCATGGCCTGCGGTGGCAGATCGCGATCGTAGACAAAGGGGAAAAAGCTCTCATCCACGCCATAGAGATTCAACTCAATGGGTGCGGAGTCGGCCGTGTGGGCGAAGGCCTTGACATGAATGAGTGCCTCGGAATCCGCATTCACCTTCTCAGGCAAATCTGCGCCAAACCACTGATTCTGCGGGATGATGGCGGACTCGACGCGCCCGAGTCGTCGCTCGGCGGCGTCGCGCTGGCTCTGCCGCACGCTGCTGCCGAGGATGAGCGCGCCTGTGATGAGGGCGGTGGCAAGCGCGATGCTGAGGAAGAGCCAGAGCTTCTTGCCGAGCTCATGGCGGAGATTGCGAGCGAGCAGCAGGATCATAGGAAGCGACCTTCTTGAAGTTCGTAATGACGGCTCATCGCGGCAGCGGCCTGTGGCCAGTGCGTCACCATGATAAGCGCCATCTGGCGGTCAGTGAGGGAGCGGAAGAGGTCGAGCAGCTCTAGGGCATTCTGGTGGTCGAGTGATCCTGTAGGTTCATCGGCGAGCAGGAGTTGCGGCTCGTTGATGAGGGCGCGGCAGACCGCGACGCGCTGGCACTCCCCGCCCGACATTTGCGCGGGGAATTTGCTCGCGCAGTGCATCACCTGCGCCTTGTCGAGGAAGTACTTTGCACGCTCCAGCTCCTCGGCGGGGTGACGCTGGGGCAGACAGAGCGTGGGCAGCAGGACATTCTCCAGCGCCGTGCACTGAGGCAGCAGATAATGCTGTTGAAAAACGATGCCAATACGACGGCGGCGGTAGTCGTCCATCTGCTGTGGGGTGAAGCCACTGAGCGGCTGCCCCTCGATGAGGATATCGCCAGCATCGGCCTGCTCGATACCCGCGAGGATCTTGAGCAACGTGCTCTTCCCCGAGCCAGAGGGACCGGTGATGGCGATATGCTCGCCGCGTTCGAGGCTGAGGTCGAGACCGCGTAGCACCTCTTGCTGCGCGTAGGCTTTGTTGATGTGTTTGAGTTCGAGCAACATAATTATTTTTCCCAATGATAGCAGCTGACGCGTCCCTCTTCGTCGCAGAGGATGAGGTAGCCGCCTTGACTGATGAGGGGAGCCGTGATGACGGTACCATATCTCTCGCGGTGGATCAACTCCCCTGTGGCGAGATCGACGAGGTCGAGCACGCCGTCATTGTCACAGATGAGCGCGCGCTGCTCATCGACGAGGGGCGAGAGCTCCACGTCACCAATCGTGGTGTGGCTGCTCTGGAGCGCGCCTGTCTTCTTGTCCAGCACGCTGACGAGTCCGTTTTTCTCGACGGCGATGACGTATTGGCTATTGACGGCGGGGGAGCTCTGGTAGCTCGGGCTCTTCTTCGGGCAGTCGTAGACCCAGAGGGGGCTTCCGTCAAGGCGGCGGGCTTGGAGGCTGCCGTCGTAGCAGGCGGCGTAGAGGCGCTCACCGTCCGACGCGATGCCGCTGGGGATGTAGGAGGGGAGCTTGACGCTGAGCTCCTCTTTCTGCTCGGCGAGGTTGACCATGCGCAGGTGGTGGTCGCAGCCACCGAAGTAGACGCGATCGCCCACGACAGCAGGAGTGCCGTTGATGTAGTTCGCCGTCTTGAGTGAGAATAGTTCCTTGCCCTCGGCGCGTGAGAGGACGCGCAGGTGGAAGTCGTAGCTGCCAAAGATGAGCTCTGCGCCGTCGGGGCTCAGGGCGATGCCGGACATGATTTTCTCCTCTGTCTTCTGGTAGCTCCAGAGCGTCTTGCGGGTGTTGAGGTCGAAGGCGGTGACCATGCCGTAGGTATCGCCCCAGTAGAGGATGTTCTCATGCAGCAGCAGGGGGGCAAAGACGGCATGCGGCAGCTCCTGCTTCCAGAGGATGCGCCCGCTGGTGAGCTCCACGCAGTAGAGCATCTTCTTCTCATCCGTCACGTAGAGCTTGCCCTCGCTAATGACGGGGCAGGAGTAGACACCGCCCTGAAGCTGCGTCTGCCAGACGGCGGTGAGCTTGTCGCCCATGGCGTCGACCTGTCCGCTGTGGGCGGGGTCGTTGCGATCCCCACTCCAGCTCATGGCGGAGAAGTCATAGTGACGAGGCGGGCTGCTCGATGCGGCAGGAGGCGCGCTCTCGTCGCCGCAGGCGAGGAGCAGGAGGCTGATCAGGGGGAGCAGTTTCATAGCTCTTAGGACTCTTGCTTCCTATGCCAGAAGAGCGCGCCTGTGGGGCAGACCTCCACGCACTCGCGCTCGATGCCGACAAAGATGCTCGCCTCGTCCACGCCCAGCGGCGCGCCGATCTCGACGCGTATGCCGCGCTGGAGCAGAGTGGGGCCCGTGCCGTCGGATTTCAGACGATGGCCCACCTCGACGCAGTTCGCGCATTTCACGCATTTGCCTAGGTCGTAGCAGATCTCGCCGAAGAAGTGGCGCTTTGCCTCGCGCTTGCTGGGGGCGAAGCTATTCTTCTTGATGCCCATCTGGGTGGCGAGGCCTTGCAGCTGGCATTTTGTATGGGCAAAGCAGCCGCAGGCGAGGCAACGCGAGCTCTCATTCTGGAGATCATCGTCGTAGAACTTGATCTGATGGAGATGGTCGAGCTCCTCCTTGGAGAATCCCGTGAGCTTGTGCGCGTAGCTCTTGCCCGCGCGCGTGGCAGGTTGCTCTTCGGCTTGCAGACTCTCAACGATGTCGTAGATGGCGAGGCTGGTGTCGATGCGCTGACGGCGGCAGCCGCGCTCACAGCGGCGGTTGCAATCGCCGCAGGGCTTCGCATAGGCGCGCGCCTCGTCGCGCTCGCCGCGTGCGACATGGTACATGATGAGCGGGATATTGAGATCATGGGGGCAGGAGAGCTGGCAGGGCGCGACGCACTCGCCGCGATGCTCGCTGAGCACGAGCTGGAGAAGCTGCTCACGCAGGGCAAGCATTTCCTCCGAGGAGGCGTCGATGTCGGGATTGTCCTTGCACTTGCCCACGCAGCTAGGGACGAGCCTCTTGTTCTGCTTGTTGCGCACGGCGCAGACCATGCAGGAGCCGCCGCTCTCATGGATCTTGAGATGGCAGAGCGTGGGGATGTTGATGCCCAGACGCTCGGCGGCTTGGAGGATGGTGGTGTCCTCGTCCACCTCGATGCTTTGATTGTCGATGGTAAAGCGTATCATGTCGATTGGGTTTCTATGGCGTTGACGGGGCAGATGTCGATGCAGGCATTGCACTGATCGCATTTTTCTAGATCAATGACGTGGGGCTGCCATGGGGTGAAGGCGATGGCCTCATTCGCGCAGACGCGCGCGCACTTCGCGCAGCCGATGCAGCTCTCGGCATTGATCTGGTAGTGGACGAGTGCCTTGCACTTGCCCGCAGGGCAGCGCCCCTCGAGATGCGCCTCGTACTCTTCGCGGAAGAACTTGAGCGTGGAGAGCACGGGATTGGGCGCGGTCTTGCCCAGACCGCAGATGCTGCCTTGGGTGACGAGCTGGGCGAGCTGCTCGAGCTTTTCGATATCGCCCTTCTTGCCCTTGCCCGCGCAAAGGCTGTTGAGTAGCTCCAGCATCTTGCTCGTGCCCACGCGGCAGCAGGTACACTTGCCGCAGGATTCATCAGCGGTGAACTCGAGGAAGTAGCGCGCGATGTCCACCATGCAGTTCGAGTCGTCAAGTACGACCATCCCGCCCGAGCCCATGATGGCGCCCGCCTTCGTGAGGGATTCATAGTCGACGACGAGGTCGCAGAGCTGCTCGGGCACGCAGCCGCCCGAGGGACCGCCTATCTGCACCGCCTTGAGCTTGCGCCCCTCGGGGACGCCTCCGCCTATCTCTTCGATGATCTTGCGCAGCGACATGCCCATGGGGGCTTCGATGAGGCCGCCGCGTACGATATTGCCCGCGAGGGCGAAGGTCTTGGTACCCTTGCTCGACTCAGTGCCGTATTGGGCAAAGGCGTCCGCGCCATGGCGTAGTATCCATGGCACGAGGGCAAAGGTCTCGACATTGTTGATGAGTGTGGGCTTGTTGTTGTAGCCGCACTCCGTCGGGAAGGGAGGCTTGAGCTCGGGCATGCCGCGCCGTCCCTCAAGGGAGGCGAGTAGTGCTGTCTCCTCGCCGCAGACGAAGGCACCCGCTCCGCGCATGACCTCGATCTGGATGTCATAGCCCTGCTGGCGCACCTGCTCGATGGCATCATGGATGCGCTTGACAGCGAGGGGGTATTCATTGCGGATGTACATGAAGCCCTGCTGGGCTCCGACGGCATGCATGGCAATCATCATGCCCTCCAGGACGCGGTAGGGGAAGGACTCCAGCAGCATGCGGTCCATGAAGGCTCCGGGGTCGCCTTCGTCGGCATTGCAGACGAGGTAGCGTTGCTCTTCTTTCTGCTGGGCGATGCTCTTCCACTTGATGCCTGTGGGGAAGCCACCGCCGCCGCGACCGCGCAGCCCCGAGCGAAGGATCTCGTCAATCAGCTCATCGCTGCTCATTGTCAGAGCCTTCTTGTAGGCGACAAAGCCATCGTATTGCAGGTAGTCTTCGATGCGGCTGGGGTTCATCACGCCGCTATGCTCGGTGGCGATGCGTATTTGGGGTTCTTCGTACTGCGCGTCACGCTGGCGCATGCTCTCGTTGATACGATGACGCTCGACCCCCTGTCTGTCGCCCACGAGGCGATGCGCCACGCGGTTGAGGTAGCTGAGTGCTTTCTTCATCGGCGTGCTGGGGCTGAAGTGGTGCATGAGCACGTGGTGGATGCCCTCGGCGGTCATGTTCGCGTAGTGGTAGAGCTCACCGTCCTTGTCGAGTACGCGGAGGTAAGGCGAGCGGTAGGAAACGCCATCACAGCCCACCTCCATTGAGCGCACAGGGAGGCGGAATTGTGCCGAGAGTCGCTTGAGCTCGGCGTATACCTTGTCCGCGCCTGAGGCCATGCAGCTGGAGCAGAGGCAGATACGCGCCTCTCCGTGGTACTCGGTCTGCTGATGCGACATCGTCGAGGCAGCCGCGCCCTGCGTGGCGAGGAAGTCTTCGATGACCTCGTGTACCTTGTCGGGCTCGACCCAGCCGTAGATGGAGTCATCGACCTGCACGGCGACCGCGAGCATGCAGCAGCCGAGGCAGGCGACTTTTTCGACGGTGAAGAGGCCATCCGCGCTCGTGTCGCGTCCCTCGGGGATGCACAGGTGCTCGCGGAAGGCGTGGTAGACCTTCTCACCGCCCTTCACGTAGCAGGCCGTGCCTGTGCAGATGCGTATGGTGTGCTTGCCCGCTGATTTGAGGCGGAATTTGCTATAGAATGTCGCCACCGCGCTCAGCTCGGTGGGGGTGATGGGTGTCTGGGCGGAGATGGATTGGAGCGCCTCGACGGGCAGGTAGTTGTACTGCTCCTGCACGTCTTGGAGGATGTGGATGAGGGCGCGTCGCTCGCGGCCGTTCTTCTCGATGATTTTGGCGATTTCGTCCTTCATGGTGCGAAGTAGTAGAGGTGATTGCGGCCGCGGATCCAGAGCTTGTTGTCTTCGGCAACGGGCATGGAGACGATCATCTCGTGCATGTTGACGCGCCCGACTTCCTTGAAGCCTTCCTTGCTGGCTTCGAAGACGTAACCCACGCCTTCCATGTCAAAAACGATGATGTTCTTGCCCACCTTGAGGGGCGAGTTGTAGAAGCCGTACTCCAGCTCCTGCTCCCAGAGCAGCTCGCCTGTCTCTGTGTCCACGCCCTCGATCACGCCCCCGCTGGTGCAGAGGACGAGCACGCCGTCTGTCACGAGCGGGGTCGAGACATCGGGGAGGTCAAAGTCGGTGCTCTCCCAAGCGATCTCACCTGTCTTCGGGTCGAGGGCGACGGCGATGGCGTTATCATTGGCCATGAATACCTTGCCCGCGGCGTAGAAGGGAGCAACAGCGATCTCGCCCGCCATGTTCTCATGCTTCCAAAGCTGCTTGCCTGTCGCGAGCTCGTAGCCCTCCATGGTGGTGGAGGTGGCGAGCACGATGATGCTCTGATCGACGATGATGGGGGTCGACCATGAGATGGTGGCTTCGCGTGTCTTCTTCCAGAGCTGCTTGCCTGTCGCGCTGTCAAAGAGGTAGAGCTCTTGCTTCTCCTCATTGTCGTACTGGACGAGGAGGTATTTCTCTGTCGCAACCATGGAGCTCGCGTAGCCGTAGGGGTTGTGCGGCACGCCGAGATTCTTTGCCCAGACGCGCTTGCCCTGCATGTCGACGGCGACAATGTCACCCGTGGCGAAGGCGGCAAAGACGCGTACGCCATCTGTCGCGGGTGTGGAGGCGGCGTAGCCGGTATCCTCTGTCACCTTGGGGGCTTCGGCGGGGGAGTTCGGGATATCTGTCGCGCTATGCTCCCAGAGCAGCGCGCCTGTGGTGGCGTCGTAGCTGTAGATCTTGCGCTCCTTCTTATCGCCTGCGGTGAGGAAGAGTTGGTTGTCCCACTTGATGGGTGAGCTGAATCCCGAGAGCGGGATCTCGACTTTCCACTTCACGTTCTTGCCTGCCTGCACATCCCAATCGGTGAAGAGCTGCGCGTCGGCGAGGGTGGCATCTTGACGGGGGCCGCGGAACTGCGTCCACTGGCTGAGCAGTGCCTCGGGGCTCGCGTAGACGAGCGGTGCTGAGGGTGTCGCCTCGGCCTGCGCGGCGGCATCGGATGCCGCGACCGTCGCACCCGAGGAGCCCGCTTCCATATCGCTGAAGTGAGCCAAGACTAGCGCGGTGCCGCAGAGGGCAACGACGAATCCCGCGATGGCGTAGCGCATGGGCTGCGACTGGGCCTCATCCTCGCTGCGTGAGGCTTTGTCGGCTTCTTTCTCTGCCGTGAGGTTGAGGTAGATGCCGCCTGCGAGCAGGATGCCGAGCAGCGCAAAGAGCAGGTAGCTGCCGCGCAGCAGCTGCTCCTGTGTCACGAACCAAGAGCGGCGCGCAAGCAGGTCGAGCTCTCGCACCATCTGCTGGAGCTCCGCGTCTTGTGAATTGGCACTGAGTCGCTCCTTGAGCTGGGGGAGCAGCTCGGAGGATTCGGGGTTGAATTGCTGCAGGTTGATGTACTGCAAGATCATGATGATGGCCATCACGATAGCCGAGACGCCGACGACTTTGAGGGCGATTTGAATGCACTGGCGGTAGAGAGGCTGGGGTTTCATGCGTTGTTTTTTTGCTGTTGGTTGATGGGACAGTAGTCGTAGCATCGCAGGCAGTTGATGCAATTGCCCGCGTCGATTTCGTAGTTCTCGTTGTAGCGACGACGGTAGGTCATGATGAGGGAGAGGTTAATAATAAGTCCAAACCAGCCGCCTAGTGCCATCATGGAGATGTCGACGCGCTGCTTGATGTCAGCGACTTGGCTCTGGAGCTCGGTGATGGGGCGCATGCTGGACATGTAGGAGATGACGGCGTCGTCTTCCATCTGCTGCTGCTCGATTTTTTGCAGGAGGGCGACGTCGTGGTTGAGGACACTGACGCGATCCGACAAGGAGTTGCCGAGCAAGACACCTGCGGCGATGAAGAGGGGCAGCAGGGCGAGCAGGATCTGCACGCGCTTCGCAATATGGTGGATGCTCTGCTTGTGCTTTTTGAGGCGTGGTCGCTCGATGGCGTTGACAGGGCAGGCGGTGTCGCAGAGTTCGCAGTTGATGCACTGATTGTCCTCAGCGGTGATGCTGATGCGCTTCTGCGAGAAGTAGCTGGCCATCTTCAGCAGGAAGCCGTAGGGGCAGAGGTAGCGGCAGTAGGGACGACCTATCATGGTGCTCAGGGCGAGGAAGCCCAAGGTGAACACGATAGAGCCCGCCTTGAGGTCCAATCGGAACAGCCCGACAAAGGGGTCATACTGGCAGATCAGAAAGCCCATGTCGCAGTAGGCGAAGACGAAGGCGAGCCCGAGGAAGAGCGGCGGGATGGTGCGCAGCGCGGCATCGAGCGCGGGGGGGACGGGTCTATTCTTGATGAGCAGCAGGTCTTGCAGTGCGCCAAAGGGGCAGGTCGCCCCGCAGAAGACGCGCCCCAAGAAGAGAGCCACGAGCAGCGGCAGCAGGAAGATGAGCAGCGTGAAGATGGAGAGCGGGTACTCGGTCGAGCCCATGGCTGCCCCCACATTGCCAATCGCGCCAATCGCGCAGACGCAGCCTTGGCGGATGAAGCCAAAGAAGATCACGGAGAAGAGCATGAGGGCAAAAAGCAGCTTGCGCGAACGCCAGCGAAACATCGCCAGCGCGCTGAGCACGAGCAGAGCGACGAAGAGCCCCAGCGAGAGGTACTCAAACCAAGGCGCGGCGGGCTCGGGCAGCACGAGCGTGGGGGTCTCGTAGCCCTGAGTGAACTCGGGCTTCGGGAAGCGGAATTCAGCGAGGAGAGGGAGCGCGTTCATCAGTCCTTGAATCCTTCCTTTAAGATGTAAGCCTGCTCCGCAGGGACGCGGACGATGGCTTGGGCGGGGCATTTCTGCGCGATGGCGCATTCATTGCAGTTCACACAGCGATCATGCACGATCTGGAGGAACATCGAGCCATTGCCGAAGGCGGCGCAGGCCTTCGCGCACTTCGCGCAGCCGATGCACTTGTCTTCAATGATGCTGTATTCAAAATAGGGGTCCTCGACGAAGGTGCGCTTGATCGCCGCCGTGGGGCAGAGCTGATTCTCGGCGGCGGTGTTGAGCTCCTTCGCCCCTTGGATGTAGTAGCCGCTGCACAGGTCGCAGTAGCCGCAGAGTGCGTAGCCGTGGACGCATTTCACCGCTGAGGGCTTGATCACGCAGAGATTCGCGCATTCACCGCAGTGGATGCACTTGCTGGGGTCGATCTGCCAGACGGTCTCTTCCTCCTTGTTGCGGGCGAAGAGCGTGCCAGCCGCGACTCCGAGACCGCCAGCGAGGGCGGCGCGCAGGAAGTGGCGTCTTTTGTTATCCTTGTCCATCTTGTTTCTTCTTGAATTGTTTAAAGAGGAGGGCTTGGGGGCGTGAGCAGTCGCTCACGATCTGGCAATCCTTGCAGTACGGGACATCGAGGATGCAGGCCTTGTCCTTGCGCTTCGCCATGAGAGCCACCCCTCCCCCAAGGAGGGATGCCCCTACGAGCCAGCGCGAGGCTGTGTGAATAAAATGTCGTCTCTTCATAGCTGTAATAGGTGAATGATTCTAGTCTTGAGGTCGAGGAGGGCGATTTGCCCCTGCTTGTTGCGTTTGATTAGATAAGGGAACTCGGGATCAGGCGTGGGACGCGACCAGAGCACACGCTCCACCACGCCTGAGGGCTGGAAGAGGCGCACACGGATGAGCCCCTTTTCCAAGCAAATAAACTGACCACCCGCCAAGGCACAGAATTGCGCAGGATTGCAACAACCTAAAAAGCTGTCCCCTGCCTGCGGCTGCCACGTCGCCTTGAAACGCCCCTCTCCGTCCATCTGCACGAGTCGATGGCACCCAGGGTCACTGACCCAGAAGCCCCCTTCCCCATCGGCACTGAGCGCGAAGTAAGGGCTGGGGATCTTGAAGCTCTGTCCCTCGTAGCTCTGGCACTCCCAGAGCAGCGCGCCCTTGAGGTCAAAGGCCGCGAGCTTCTTCTGTCCCGCATCGGCGAGGATGACGCTCTCTCCGAGGGGGAGGATGTCGGTGATGTAGGAGCGCGCGCCCAGGTCCGCAAAAGGCTTACCAGCATAATAAAGCGCGCGTCGGCTCGCCGCCCAGTCACCCTCAAGGCAGGTGATGTCCTTGAGGTCATGGAGTTTCTCTGGCGACTGCCCCTGCTCATTCACACGGAAAATCCCCTCTGCCGTGGAGACGAGGTAGCCCTCCACCGTGGGGGCAAAGGCTTGCACGCCCTCCAGCTCAATACGAATGCCCGCAGAGGCAAGCGTCACATGCGTGGGGGCATCCTGCTGCTCCCTCGGCCAGAGGTAATAGACCACCAGCGCGAGGATGAGCGCATTCAACGCGCCCCAAAAAAATAGTTTCTTGTTCATTTCCTCTCCTTTCTCATATCAATGCAGAACATCGTCACCGAGTCGCGCATGATCATCATCCCGTCGGCGTAGGCGATAGGCCCCCACGCGTCCTGCCCCTTGATGAGCTGGGTGGAGTCTAGCACCTTGCATGTGTCGCCCTCGACCTTGAAAATACTCATCGAGCCGCTGTCATTGAGCACATAGAACTTCCCATCCGCCATGATGTAAGGGCCGAGTCCAAAGCGCAGGTCACGCGGTGCGCTCACGACAAAATCTTTCAAATTATCCACAGGGACACCCATGAACTGCATGCGGCGGAAGCCCGCGTCCTTCGGCATCACGCCATAGAGCCGCCCCTCGTGCAAGATGGCACTCTGCTGCTCGATAGAAAATCCCTCATTGGGCTTGTGGCGTGAGATAAGCTTTGCCTGATCTCCCTGCACCTGCAGCATCGCGCCGCCCGCGCCGTAGCCCGCCGTGAGGTAGACCTTGCCATCTCCGCAGGGCACCGGTGTGGG
>CAYJID010000047.1:0-12502 GCA_964370135.1 uncultured Akkermansia sp.
GGGTCGAGGGGCAGAGCCCCTCGTGGGGTGTGGGGCGAAGCCCCGCAAGCAGTGCTGGATCGCAGATCCAGCGGGCGTCAGTTCTGCATAGCTAAGAAAACGCCCGCGAGGCAAACCCCGCATGGCATCAACGCCGCCAACTGACGCCCCCGTCTATCTGCGCGCGAAGCGCGCCATTTGTTTACCGCCGCAAACGCGAAGCGTCAGTATACTATAACCACGGCCTGCGTACTAAATAAGCATGTACTTCCTTTTGTTGAATGAAAAATAAGATTTTTCACCCAACAAAAGGAAGGTTAATATTTTGAGTGATAGCCTATAGCTACACCACTGAATCCATTTCAATAACAGCCGCCGGCGCAATCATCACAGCCCCTGAAACGCCCGCTCCATCGCCGCCACCGTATGATCAATATCCGCCTCCGTATGCGCCGTCGACAAGAACCCCGCCTCATAAGGCGAAGGCGCCACATACACCCCCTGCTCCAGCATCAGCCCAAAGTAACGACGGAAGACATCAAAATCCCCCTGCATCGCCGTCTCCATATCATACACCTCCTGCGACGAGAAGAACAAGCCAAACATCGAGCCCACGCGGTAGAACTGATAATCCTTCCCCGTATGATGCAGCGCACGCCGCACCCCATCCTCCAGACGCGCCCCCAGCACCTCCAGACGCGCATAGGCATCCTGCGCCCGCAGCTCACGCAGCTGAGCCAGACCCGCCGCCAGCGCGACAGGATTCCCACTCAGCGTGCCCGCCTGATACACCCCACCGAGAGGCGAGAGCGCGTCCATGATATCCGCACGCCCACCAAAGGCACCCACTGGAAGCCCCCCACCGATGATCTTGCCGAGGCAGGTCAGATCAGGCGTGATGTTGTGCCGCCCCTGCACCCCCGACTCCGAAATGCGGAATCCTGTCATCACCTCATCAAAAATCAGCAACGAGCCATGCAGTGCCGTGATCTCACGCAAGAATTCCAAAAATCCCTTACGAGGCAAATAGAATCCCGCATTCCCTGGATAGGGCTCGACAATGACCGCCGCGATGCGCTCCCCAAAGACCTGAAAACAATCCTGCAGCGCAGGGATATCATTGTAAGGCAGCGTCAGCGTCAATCGCGCGAACTCATCGGGCACGCCCGCGCTATCGGGGCGCCCATGCGTCAGCGCGCCACTCCCCGCCGCGACGAGGAGGCTGTCCACATGCCCGTGGTAGCAGCCAATAAACTTCACAATGAGATCACGCCCCGTGAATCCACGCGCGAGGCGTATCGCACTCATCGTCGCCTCCGTGCCGCTGTTGCACATGCGCACCTTCTCAATAGAGGGCACCCACTCGACAATCGTCTGCGCCATCTCCAGCTCAATGCGCGTCGGCGTGCCAAAGCTCAGGCCACGGCTCGCCGTCTCCTGCACCGCCTTGATGACAGGGGCGGGCGCATGCCCGAGAATGGCGGGTCCCCATGTGCCGACGTAGTCGATGTATTCGCGACCGTCCTCATCCTTGAGGCGGCAGCCCTGCGCCTCAGCGACAAAGAAGGGCGCGCGCTCGAGGCGACGAAAGGCACGGACAGGAGAGTTCACCCCGCCGGGGATATACTGGCAGGACTGGGCAAAGAGATCTTCGGAGATGGACATCGTCCTGCCAGTATAAAAAAGTGCCGCGGGGAGGACAAGCCTTTTTCCCAGAAACTTCTCCTCAGCGGGCTACTATTTCACCTGACTATTCCAGTATTCAAGCAGCTTGCCGAATTGCTGCTCAAGGCGATCGAGATCGACGGGCTGGCGCGCGTCGGTGAAGAGGCGTGGGCTCATGTGCTTGTCCACGAGGGGGAATCGCTTCTTCTCTCCAAAGAAGGCATCGAGAGGGACTTTTTTGTCATCTCCGTTCGCACCCGCGATGAGCAATTTGTCCAATCCTTGCCAAGCATATTGTTTGCCCTTGATGACGAACATGCAGTTGCGAGGGACAGCACTCGTGGGGAAGTCCCAGACACCGCGATCTTGCTGCTGCTGCACCTTGTCCTCCAGATAGCTTTCCAGCTGTGGCGAGATGTTGAATGTGAGCCATGACATCGTATCGCTGCTCGAATCAAGAGGGACATAGAGCATCGCGGGCAGCTCGGCCTGCTGCGGCCCACGCTGGCAGCTCGTGAGCCCACAGAGCCAAGCACTGCTGAGGAGGAGAGGAACAATGATTTTGTGCATCCCAACACTCTAGCAAAGAGAGAGGAGTATGTCACGAAGCAATCTACTCAGCGATCCGTGTATGACAAAAAAATCCTCTTGATGGGCGAGACATCACATCTCCATCCATCAAGAGGAAACTTGATCTACATGCTAGCTGCTCGATCAGCCGCGGCGGCGGCGCGCGAGCAGTCCTGCAAGGGCGAGCAGGCTGAGGGTGGCTGTGCTCGGCTCGGGGATGGTCAGCTTCTCAGAGCCGCTCGTGAGGATCAGATCCCCATTGCGCAGGACGAGGTAGAGCTCGTCGCTCTCCCAGACGCCGTCGTCATCTCCCATGAAGTAGTCGCCCTCTCCGAGCCCATTGCTCAGTCGAGAGATATAATCAGCAGCAAAGGCAATCTGCACCTCGTCCAGCCCCCAGGTAGCGGAGACGAAGTCGATGCCTGCCACCGAGGTCAGCCCTGAGAAGAGCACGACTTCGAAGGCACCCAGTGCGAAGTCAGGCGACGCCGTGCTGCCACCGGGCAGCGTGACGCTCGTCGCCTCACCCAGATGGATGCTCTCGATATTCTTGAGATCGAGGATGAAGTCCATATTCACCGTGAGGCTGCCGTCTGTCATGCTCGTACCTGTGCCCGCCACGTAGCGGCTCGCATCGGCGATGACGCGCGAATCCTGCTCCAGATTGAGATGGCCATTGATGCCTGCCGCTCCCGCGACAGTGTTGTTGCCCGCACTCATGTCGAGCCTCGCACCTGACTGGATGACGAGTGTCTTGAAGTCCGTCTGCGTGGTCGCTGAGCTGTTCGCCGCGAGTACCACCGTGCCCGCCTCGACGACGAGCTGCAGATTGCTCTCTGCCTCGGGGGTCGCCTTGTTGACCTGACCATTCACAGCACTGAGCATGAGCGTACCCGCCCCTGTCTTGCGCAGGGTGTTCTCTCCGCTGAAGTCGCCCTCGATGACATGTATGCCGTCGGCTGCTAGCTGGTTGCGACCATTGAAGCTCGCGAGATCCTGCCCGCTTTGCTGGAAGTCGACCTGAGAGCCTCGGCCCACGTTGAGCTCATCGAACTCGACAAAGTTCACCTTTGCGAGGTTCTTGTACTCACCGTCCTTGAGATTGAGCTGGCGATTGCGCAGCACCTTCAAGTTACTGCTTGATATTTTAGACTCACCCAAGGTCGTAGGATTGTCCAAGAGGTCGAGCCATGCTTGAGCCCACTCGACGAACTCTGCCTTCGTCATGCCTACATTCTCTATGAGTGATTCCTCCGTGAGTTCTGGGTTCGCAACATTGGTGAGCATTTCATTTATTATGACTTTCGAGGCATCTATATCTTCCTGACTAGCAGGAGTCTCAGGAGACACAGCAGTGTGAGTCTCATAAGATCCCGATACGGTGATTGCTTGCTCAAAGCTCACCTCACGCCCCACATCAAGTGTGACGGTGTCGGTAGAAACATTGATAAAAGTCGGATCCGTACTCAGAGTTGGGAGAGGGGCAAAATCCACTATCGACGCTAGCATCTTAGTCGTCAGTCCGGATGGTGCAGCGCCCCAAACGATACCTGCTACCCCGAGGTAGTCAGAGTTCACACTGCCGCCTTGCAGAGAGAGTGAGAGATCGCCCTGCGTGACTTGATAGTCGCTCCGATAGCCTATTCCCTTACCAATCAAGCTGCCAGCGGTGATTGTCTGATGTGATCCTGCTTCGATGTTCACCTGGGTGCTGCCGACATACATGATCTCGTTTGCTGCAGCCCCCTCTCTGCCAGTGGTGCCGATTATCGAGAGCACCTCGTGATCGATGTAGGAGCCACCTACGATGCGCTGTGTGCTTATCTCCTGTCGCCCTGTGCCCGCGCTGATGTTGATCGCGGCGTGCCCTATTTGAGTGGTGCCGGCAGATTCAGTCCTGATTTGCAGCGCTCCCTCGTCGGTACGTGAATAGAGTATCACTGATGCATTGCCCCCTATCAAGTTGTCAAAATGCCCCCCCGTGATCTCAGCGCGAGCATTCCCCGTGATGGCATGCCCTGCTCCCGCTGAGACGCTGCCCGCGATGACGAGATTGCCTGTCGTGATGGGAATCTTATCGCCATAATTTTGAGCGTATTGGGTAAAGTTGCCTGAGCTGATGGTGATTTTACTATTGTCCACTCGGCCTACGGCTAGATTCTCTAGAGGGTAGTATGGATCCATACCTAGAGCGCTCATACCGGATGTGCTTCGGGAGGGGGGTGGATTATAGAAGCCGGAGACATCAGCTACGTAGTTCCCCCCCACAAGCCAGTTGTTAAACTCAACATGCTCGGCGTTCTCTATATTGACGGATGCTGTACCAATCTGCTTTATCTGCAGCCCATTGCCCACGCGTGACCCGCCGATTAGGACGGAATCAAACATCTTTTCTGCGCTCTCTGCTGTGACGCCGCTGAGGTTTACCTTGATGTTGGTGTCGCCAGTCAGGGTCGCCACGGTGCCAGTCAGATAGTGATTGACTCCGTTTTGATCTTGAGCGTGTTCGACATCAATGAAATTGAAACCACCCATGATGCCTGTCGCGGAGCGGTAGCCCTGCATGTTCGACACGGGGCTGGAAGCCAATACTATTTCATTGATATTGATATAGGTATTGCCAGTAAAGCTCGTATCGGCAGCGGCATTGATCACACTCGCACCAGACAGTCCATGTAGTTTTGTGACCGCATTGATGTCGATATGGCTATTGCCCTTGAAGCTCGAGCCCGTGCTGTTGCCATAGTTCCCCCCTGTGATGAGGTCATCGAACTTAGCATAATCATTCTTCGTAGCCGAGTCACCGATTACAATATTCGTATTGCCTTGAAAATCAGCATTCGCTACACCTAGTTGAGCACCTTCAGTTTGTGCCCAGCCTAAGTTAGCGGTTTCGTTATCCGATAGATAGTTGCCACCGACGATCTTGCCCACTTGTCGCTCAGAGTCCTTATCAGCATGCCCTTCGATCTTGATATGTGTCGAGCCTACAAAGTCTGCGTCGTAGGCGTATTCCGTCCCAGCCGCATCTGAGAGCTTGTTGCCCCCCACCACAGAGTTCACGGAGCCAGTTGACTCAACGACAATATTGGTGTTGCCGTAGAAATGTGCCGTCGTGGAGCCCTCACTGGGAGGGGCGATGACCTGATTGCCGCCAATAATCGCCTCCATCGTCATGTCAGATCGCCTCACGAAATTGGCATCATAAGTAATCCAAGTGGTGACAGTGGACTCGGCGGTGCCATAGTTCTGCCCCGTCCTGCCCGCAGCGACGGAGGCATTGGAGGGCTGTGAGCCTGTGATGTGCACGCCTGTGCCTGCTGATGAGCCAGTCAGTGCGTGCTTCGTGCCGTAGTCGGCGAGGCTGTATCCGTTTTGCGCGGCTAACGCACCAGTTGACTGGATGGTGGGGGCAATCAAGATAGATTGATCGCTTAGTGCGAATGTGTAGTCGTCGCCATAGTAGCTGTAGAGCAAGCTGGCACCTGCTCCGAGATTGACATTGTATTTGAGGAATGAATTGCGCGATTCATCCGTTGCCTTTTTGTCGATTGTATCCAGCAGCATGTTGTAGTTGCCGCCTATCATGTTGGCGGGTGACCCATTTGAGCTGCCCCAGCTGTAGGAGGACGTCTCGCCCGGCTTGAGGGCGTATCCTGCCCCCTCTCCGAGCGTGATCGTATACTCTTTGAATGTATCGAACAGCTCGAACGACAGAAACTCATAGGTCGTAAGCGAGGTTGGTATGTCATTAAGCTGCGCCGTTTTCGCTGCAGCGGGGGCAACAAATAAAGTGAGGACTGTACTCATTGCAGCCCCCAAGGAATAAGGTGTTGATATATTCATGGGGTGTGTTAAGGGTATGATGAAGCAGAGCAAGACCATGAAGAATGGGGGTGTCTTGTATGCTTACCGTTGGTTGAATATTATATATAATCACGAGAATAATCAAGAAAAATAATTGTTATTTTTTAGATTTAAATTGAAGTTATACTCCTTATAATTAGACTGTTTTGATAGGGTGATTTATGAGGATTTATACTCAATGCAAAGGGAACTCAATCTGAGATGGATTGAGATACAGTAGAAATACGACATCAGAAGAAAAGAAATCCTCTTTCCATTTTCTCTTAAGGGAAAAGAACTTGTTTTCTTTTTGATATCATTCTAATTAAAAAGTTCACCCCATGTCCCTATGGGGCATGGGGTGAGGTCAAAAGCTTCCTTGAGAGTAGATGACAGACAAAGGGTTAAAAATCATCCAGCATGTCGAACATATCCATCTGTAGAATGCCTTCCGCTTCCTGCGCTTGAGGCATGGCACGCGGCTTCGCGGATTTCTTGTCGGGCTTTGCCTGCTTTTTCTCCCCCTGTTCTCCCTGCTGCTGCATGTTGCGCGCGTCGCGCTTTGCCGAGCTGAGCTCAAGGTGGGTGAGGATGGCTTTCGCGCGTGTGATGATGCTCTCGGGGAGTCCCGCGAGGCGTGCGACTTGGATGCCGTAGGATTTATCCGCCGGACCGGGGAGCACCTTGCGCAGGAAGATAATCTCATCCTGCCACTCGCGCACCTCCACATGCCAGTTGCTCACCGCCTCATGCGTGTGCTCCAGATCGACGAGCTCGTGGTAATGCGTGGCAAACATGGTGCGCGCGCCCACGTCGTCATGGAGGTACTCTGCCACCGACCACGCGATGGAGAGGCCGTCAAAGGTCGCCGTCCCGCGTCCGATCTCGTCGAGGATGACGAGCGAGCGCGCCGTGGCGTTGTTGAGGATGAGCGCGGTCTCACTCATCTCGACCATGAAGGTGGACTGCCCGCGAGCGATGTCGTCGCTCGCGCCCACGCGGCAGAAGATACGATCGACGAGGCCGATGCGCGCAGCGCGTGCCGGCACGTACGAGCCCATCTGCGCCATCAGCGTGATGAGCGCGACCTGACGGATGTAGGTGCTCTTGCCCGCCATATTGGGACCAGTGAGGATGAGCACGCGCTGGGTGTCGCCGAGCATCTCCGTGTCATTCGGCACAAAACTCTGCTCGGTCTGCGTGACCTCGATGACGGGATGGCGCCCATCCTCGATGATGAGGTCTCTGTCCTCCGTGAGCTCGGGGCGGCAGTACTGCTGCTTGCGCGCCACCTCAGCGAGGCTGAGCAGCACGTCGAGTGTCGCGAGCGCGCGGGCGGTGGACTGGATCTCGTCGAGGTAGTCGCCGACCTCATCGCGCAGCGCGCAGAAGAGTTTATATTCTAGTTGGCGCGAGCGCTCATCCGCGCCGAGGATGGTGCCCTCCATCTGCTTGAGCTCCTCGGTGATGTAGCGCTCGGCGTTGACGAGGGTCTGCTTGCGCGTGTAGCGGTCGTTGGGCACCTTCGCCAGATTCGCCTTGGTGACTTCGATGTAGTAGCCAAAGACATTGTTGTAGCGTATCTTCAGCGATTCGATGCCGGTTGCGGCGCGTTCGCGGGCTTCGAGGGCGGAGAGCCATTGCTTGCCCTCGTGGCTCGCGAGGCGCAGCTCGTCGAGCGCGGCGTCGTAGCCTGCGGCGATCATGCCGCCCTCCTTGATGGTGATGGGAGGCTCATCGACCAGCGCGCGCTGGAGGAGAGCCGAGAGCTCGCAAAAGTCCCCGCAGGCCTCGCCGATAGTGGCAAAGTGGGGCTGCTGTAGGGCAAAGGCGTCGAGATCAGCCATCACATCGGGCAGCTGCGCGAGCGAGACGCCGAGGCCGAGTAGATCGCGCGCATTGCCCGCGCCCTGTGAGAGGCGCGAGGAGAGGCGCTCGAGGTCGCGCACGCCCTTGAGCGAGTCACGCAGCTTGCTCATGAGAAAATCCTGAGCGAGGAAGCTTGCAATCATGTCCTGACGGCGGCGCAGCTCCGCGAGGTCATCCAGCGGGTGCAGCAGCCACTCGCGCAGCAGGCGCGCGCCCATGGGCGTGGCGGTCTGGTCGAGCACGCCTAGCAGGGTGTGGCTACGCCCGCCGCGCGCCTCCACGAGGTCGAGGTTGCGGCGGCTCGCGGTGTCGATGAGCACGGTGTGTGCCGTGGGCAGCAGCGCGAGGCTGCGCAGATGCTCCGTCGAGCGGCGCAGTTGGAATTTGAGATAATGCAGGATGCTCGCCGCCGCACCGACGGCCGCGTCCATCTCCGCGCAGCCAAAGCCATCCAGCGACTGCACACGGAAGTGGCTTTTGAGCGAGCTATGCGCCGCCGCCGGCAGGAAGGCGTAGGCGTCGTAATAGAGCGTGACGGGGAAATGAGTCGTGGGGAAATCTTCCTTTTGCTCATCGCTGACGACGAGCTCGCGGGGCTGGAGGCGTGCGACCTCCTCGGCGAGGGCGTCGCAGCTGTCGTACTCCGCGACGAGGAAGGCGCCCGTCGTGTGATCGGCGCAGGCGAGCCCCCAGCGCTTCTTCACGCGGTAGCAGGCGAGCATGTAGTTGTGCTCCGCTGCATTGAGCTGGCTGAGCTCCGCGACGGTGCCAGCGGAGATGATGCGGGCGATCTCGCGCTCGACGAGCTTGCCCGGTACAGGCGTGGAGGTCTGCTCGGCGATGGCGACGCGCTTGCCCATCTGCACGGCCTGGGCGATGTAGCCCTCGGCGGAATGGTAGGGCATGCCGCACATGGGGATGGTGTGACGCTTCGTCAGTGTCAGCCCGAGGGCGGCCGAGATCTCGACGGCATCCTCAAAAAACATCTCATAAAAATCCCCGAGGCGGAAGAAGAGCCAGACATCCGCAGGCAGGCTCTGCTTCATGCGCAGGTATTGATCCATCATGGGGCTGAGCGAGGGGGAGGATGCCATAGTGTGGGGGAATATAGGGGGAAATGATAGCGGAAAGAGCGCGGCCTTGCGCGGTGGCGCGGCGCTCGTGATGATAAGGGAGCGGGGGGCAGAAATCAAGTTTTTTCATTGACAAAGCCCCTGTACTTCTTTATCAATAGATGGCATGCGCAACGCTCTCTTCTCCACCGCTATCTCCCTCTTCGCCGCAGCTCTGCTCGCCTCCTGCTCGACGCCGACTGAGACCCACATCATCGAGGTCGTGGATCTCCCGCTCAAGACGACGAAGCTCCCTGATGGCGGCTGGCACATGACGCCGCTGCGCGTGCACGCGCGCTACATGCTCGATCATGCGGAGTCGACGAAAGAGAAGCGCGCGCGCATCGGCGATTATTATTTTGTGAATTGGTATGACGCGCAGCCTGCACAGCGTGTGGAGCTGCGCATGCGCTACACGCAGGCCAAGACGGGCTCCAAGGTGCTGACCAAGAGTGTCGTCTATGACAAGCCGCGCGCTCAGGCGGGCAAGCGACAGGAGAAGTTCTTCTACAACGGCGAGGACCGCAGCCACCGAGGTGACATCCTCAGCTGGTGCATTGAGCTCATGGTCGAGGGGCAGGTCGTCTCGCGCAAGCAGTCCTTTCTCTGGGAGTGAGGAGAGGCTCGCTTACTTCTTCTTTTTCACGTCGCGTACGAGGCGTACATAGTTGTCGATACGGATGGCATCGCCCTGTGGTCCGCGCCCCTGTGGAAAGCGAGAGGCGTCGCCGCGCTTCGGATCGCTGCGCTGTGAGCCCGCGCCGTGTACATCCATCCACGTGCCGTGCATGCAGCCCATCGCGCGGCCAAAGCAGACGTAGCACGCGGCCTTGTCACGCCCGCGCTCATTGACCGAAAGGTGTGTCGTGCCTGTCCAGTAGGAGGCGTAGTCCTTGTTCCCCGCTTCATTGGTGATGCTGGTGCTGCGGAAGATGGGATCTATCGCGGCACTCTGTGTCGCCTCAGGGCTGCGCTCGTAGTCGACGATGTACTGGAGCTCCTGCGCCGTGGGGAGACGCCAGTCGCGGTGCCCGCCGAGGCGCGCGTCCTTCGCGTACTGTCCCGCCTCGTACCAGTCCATGCCGCGGCCGCTGTCCTGCTGAGCCCACATCAGGCCGCTTGACTTGTCGGTGATGGTGCCGTTCTTGTTGTCGATGAATTGGTTGACGCCGTAGCCCGTCTTCCCTCGGACGAGGTAGACGTAGAAGGTTTTCTCCCCTCCACGGCGGGGGCGCGCCTCCATGCCGTAGCCCTTGATGCGGCCATCGGCGAAGTTCACGCCAAAGACCGTTTTGCTCCCCCTCATCGTGAGGCTGGTGTAGAGCGTACTCGTGACCATCTGCGCGTCGATGAGTCGCTCGCGCGCCTCTGCATCGCCGTAGCCAAAGCGGAAGTACTTCGTATCAATGAAGGGACGCAATCCCTCCGTGCTCTCGCCGCGATACGAGCTGATGTCCTCGCCGCGGAAGTCGATGAGTGAGTAGAGCTCCTTGATCGTGGGGACGCGCCAATCGGACTTGCCGCCGATGCGGCATTTCTTTGCGTAGTCTTGCGCTTGCTTGAAGGTGAGCTTGTCCTTGGCGTTGATGACGCCGTCTCGGTTGGTGTCGAGGCTCTGTGTCCAGATGAGGCCGGTGGTGGTGTCCTTGACCATGCCGTTCTTGCTGGCGATGTATTTTTTCTCCTGTGCGCTGACACAGGTGCAGACGAGGAGGAGGGAGAGGGGAAGTATGTTCATCTACGCTTGCGAACGAATTTTGCGCGCTCTTTCTACAGGAAAGGGAAGAAAATGTGATTTTTTTGCCCCATTCAAAAAAATCTCAATTTTCTTTGAACAGAATTTGCACTTCACTTGTCACATATATATCAGAACCTCCGAGCTGAAGTGAAGGAGAGAGCACGACAGCTCACAAAAAGGAGGATCTGTGTTTCATAGGTAGTAAGTTGGAGCGGGCGCAGAAGAGATTCTGCGCCCGCCATTTTTTTGACAATCCCACGCCATCCCTTTATTATGCCCACATCCCCTCCACCAGCACCTCGGCTCCAGCCTCTGCGCCTCGCCAAGAGCGGGCTCGTCCTCGCGGGTGGCGCTCTGTATGCTCTGCTCGTGTCGTGGCTCGGCTGGGGGATTCCCTGCCCTTTTTACACGCTGACCTCCTGCGAATGCCCCGCCTGCGGAGTCACGCGCATGCTGCTCAGCCTGCTGAGCGGCGATGTCTCGCGTGCCTACCAGCTCAATGCGGGCTTGCTGCTCATAGCCCCGCTCCTGATCTTGATCCTAGGCTATCATTGGTTACGGTGGTTGCGCGGAGATAGGAGATTGGAGAATAGTGTTATACATTTTCTTGGTATCTTCGCTGTCCTTTGGCTGCTAGGCTGGGGCGTGCTACGCAACTTTATCTAGGCGGGGGGCTGCAATTAGCTTGACTCCGCTGCGGGGAAAGGCTACTGTGGGGGTGACTATCTGTGACATGATAGCTATTTTATACTATGAAAGAAAAAAATATTATCGTTCAAATCATCCTGACTCTGGTCACCTGCGGTGTCTATGGCTTTTTCTGGCTGGCGAGCATGGGGGATGAGATCGCCGAGATCTGCCCCGAGGAGTACAACACACGCGGTTGGACCGTGGTTCTCTACACCCTGCTTACCTGCGGTATCTACAGCCTGATCTGGACCTACCAAGCGGGCAAAATGCTCGCAAAGGTGAATGCGAATAAGACGGACAACTCCGTCCTCTACATCGTTCTCAGCTGCGTGGGTCTCCAGCTCGTTGCTTGGTACATGGTCCAAGACGAGCTCAACAAGCTCAATGCTCAGAAAGCTAGCTGCTAATCCTAGCTGTTGAATTTTTTAAATCGCGAGAGATACCCTCTCGCGATTTTTTATTTGCCCAAGCAAAATTGGGAAAAGATCACGCCGAGTAGCTCCTCGGTGTCTACCTTGCCCGCGATACGCCCGAGCGCGTCGAGCGCGTCGCGCAGCTCCAGTGAGGAGAACTCAGGCGAATCACCCGCACTGATGGAGTCATGAGCTGCGAGAAGGAGGGCATCCGCCTGCTCCAGCGCCTCGCGGTGGCGGAGGTTGATCGCGGCAAAGCTATCTGACTCGGCGTGCTGCTGCAAGAAAAGCTCGCTGATGCGCGATTCGAGCTCCGCACGTCCCTGCCCACTCGTGCAGGAGAAGGCGATGGCGTCGCCCTGCTTGAGAGAATCTTGCCAATCGGGATGCAGGGGCTGGTCGCATTTGTTGACAATGAGAATATGGGGAGCCTGTTGATTTTGATCGAGAGGGATGTCGGCTCGTGCCCTGCTGCCGTCGACGACGTGAAGGACGAGATCGGCCTGCGCGCGCGCCTGATGGGAGCGCTCCATGCCTGCGCGCTCGATGATATCCTCGCTCTCGTGGATGCCCGCCGTGTCGATGAGGCGCAGGCTGAGTCCTCCTATATTGACGCGCTC
>CAYJID010000048.1:0-12453 GCA_964370135.1 uncultured Akkermansia sp.
GCGTCATCAGCTCGGTGAAATGGTCGATGCTCTCCTTGGAGCGTGTCGTGCACTCAGCGAGGAACTCCAGATCAACCAGTGTCGCCCAGACACTTTTCTTGTGCGCGCGGCTCCAGTCGAGGATGTTCGCGATGGTCACGGAGCTGATGCCGCGAGCAGGCGTGTTGAGGATGCGCAGCAGGGGGAGGTCCGCATCGGGATTGTCCATGACCTGTAGGTAGCTCAGCAGGTCCTTCACCTCTCGGCGGTCAAAGAAGGAGCGCGCACCCACCATGCGGTAGGGGATATGACGCTCACGCAGTGCCATTTCTAGTCCTCGGCTCTGCATATTGGAGCGGAAGAGAATGGCGAAATCCTCCCACGCAGCACTATATTTCTGCCTCAGAGCTTCGATCTCTTGGGCGATGAACTCCGACTCCTCGATCGAGCCTTCCATCGCGAGGAGGCGCACGGGATGCTCGCCTTCCTTGTTTGCACGTAGGACTTTGTCGCGTCGTCCTTTGTTGTGGACGATGAGATTGTTCGCGCAGTCGAGGACTTGGCGCGTGCAGCGGTAGTTCTCTTCGAGCTTGATGACAGTGGGGTTCGGGAAGAAGCTTTCGAAATCGAGGATATTCGAGATCTGCGCCCCGCGCCAGCCATAGATGGATTGGTCGTCATCGCCCACGACGCAGACATGCTGACCGGGACCGACGAGCTGGCGCAGGAGACTCATTTGGAGAGAGTTCGTATCCTGGAACTCATCGACCGTGATGCGGGGGAAGCGGCTATTCCACTTCTCATGTACGGTGGGGTAGGCGCGCAGGAGGATTTCTGTCAGCACGAGCAGATCGTCAAAGTCAACGGCGTTCTGATTCTTGAGCTCGCGCTGGTAGGCTTGAGCGACTGCTCCGACGAGGCTGTCTTCGATATCCTCAGCGGTGAGCCCGAGGTTGCGCACGCGTGAGAGCTCGGTGAGGACGAGCCCCGGCTCGAGTTTCTCCTTGCGGCCGCCGTATTCCATGATGAGACGCTTGAGCAGCCCCATCTGGTCAGCTCCTGTGTAGATGGAGAAATTTTCTTTATAGCCCAGAGCCCCAATATCCTGTCGCAGGATGCGCACGCAGAGCGAGTGGAAGGTACACACCGTCATGGCACGCGCCGCGCGGCGATCCACCATGGCGCCTGCGCGCTCGGCCATTTCGTTCGCGGCTTTGTTCGTGAAGGTCAGCGCGAGGATGTCACGGGGATTCACCCCGCAGTCTATCATATGCGCCATACGGCAGGTGACGGTACGTGTCTTGCCCGTGCCGGCACCTGCGAGGATGAGCACGGGGCCATTGAGTGTCTCTACCGCCTGACGCTGAGCTGCGTTGAGCTGATTGATATCAAAATGTTCTGCCATAACGAGAGAGAAGCGTAGCACAACTCATCGTCCCAAACAAGCAGAATGTATGCTCCTCGCACGATCCTGAAAAAGAAAAAAGAAAAAAAGATGTCGACGCTGTAGAATATGTAAAACGCTTCGCGTTCTTTCATCTGACGGGACACAAGCTCCCCATAATCTCACAATGAAAACAACACTTCAGTTCTCCGCCCTCATCGCCCTCTCCGCTCTGTTCATCGCTCCAGTCATGGCAGACGACACCGCCGCCCCCGCGACAGCACCTGCAGCCGCTAGCACAGACGAAGCTGCTCCCAAAGGTCCCCGTGGCAAGGGCAAAATGACCCCCGAAATGCGCAAGAGAATCCTAGAAAGATTCGATAAAGACGGCGACGGCAAACTCAACGAAGAAGAACGCGCCGCTGCTCGTGCCGCCCGCGAAGCCCGCGGTGGCAAGGGCAAAGGTGGCGAAGGTCGTGGTCAGGGTGCCGGAATGCGCAAGCAGATGATCGAAAAGTTCGACAAGGACGGTGACGGCAAGCTCAACGAAGAAGAACGCGCAGCCGCCAAGGCCGCCCGCCCACAGAAGCCCGCTGGTGAAGGTGCCGAAGGCAAAGGTCCTAAAGGTCCCAAAGGTGCTGAAGGCCAAGGTCCTCGCGGCGGCAAGGGCAAAATGAACCCCGAAATGCGCAAGAAGATGATCGAGAAGTTCGACAAGGACGGCGATGGCAAGCTCAGCGAAGAAGAACGCGCCGCGGCCAAGGCTGCCCGCCAAGCACGCAGAGCGAACAAGGACGCTGCTCCTGCTGCACAATAAGCCCCTCACCACTGTACACAGATATCTTTAGGAAAAAACAGCACCTCTCAGCAGGGGTGCTGTTTTTTATTGAAAAAAATTATGAAACCTCTCCTCCCTCTCTGCCTCCTCACTGCAGGCATCGCGCAGGCTACCAGCGACAAGCCCAACATCCTCGTCATCCTCGCTGACGACCTCGGGGCAGAATCGCTCTCCTGCTACAAGGTCCCCGGAGCCACCACGGCCAAGACGCCGAACCTCAACAAACTCGCGCAGCGAGGCGTCCTCTTCAACCACAGCTGGGCGGCTCCCCTGAGCACTCCCTCGCGCGCCTGCATGCTCACAGGCAAGCATGGCTCACGCTCAGGTGTCGTCACCCTCGGACAGGAAGTCAGCACCGACGAGCTGCTCCTCCACCGTCAGCTCAAGGAGAAGAGCGGCTACGCCACCGCCCTCATCGGCAAATGGCACATCTCAGATTTCCCCTACTACCCCATTGACTACGGTATTGACCACTTCGTCGGCATCATGAAGGGCGGCACGCGCGACTACAGCGCACGCCAACTCGTCGTCGGTACGAACGTCGAGGGCAACGCGAACTACATCACCACCGAGCTCACCGACCGCGCTCTGAGTTGGATCAAGGCACAGGGTCAGAAAAACCCCTGGTTCTGCTGGGTCGCCTACACCGCCCCCCACACACCCATCCATCTCCCCCCCGCGCATCTCCACTCGCAGAAAAAGCTCTCGGGCAGCAGTGATGATATCGAGAGCAATCCCCAGCCCTACTACATGGCGATGATCGAGTCGCTGGATAGCGAGATAGGCCGCCTGATCCGGAGCATCCCTGCGGAGGATAGAAAGAAGCTCGTCGTCATCTTCATGGGAGACAACGGCACCGAGCGCAAGCAAATCCGCAGCCCTTATGGCCGCATGCAGGGCAAAGGCTCACTCTACCAAGGCGGCATACGCGTGCCCCTCATCGTCGCTGGCTACGGCGTCCCCCGCGCAGGGCAGAGGGAGGATGCGCTCGTCTGCGCCACGGACATGTTTGCCACTGTCAGCGAGCTCTCAGGGCTCAATCTGCCTCGCTACGAGGATAGCTACAGCTTCGCCCCGCTGCTCAAGAAGGCTGGGAAATCTCCCCGCAGCTACGCCTTTGCCGAGGGCAATGCCCGCCAGAGAGGCTACTCGAACACCCTCACCGATGGACGCTACAAGATCATCTACCCCAGTGATGGCGCGATCGAGTTCTACGACCTCGAGGCTGATCCCTATGAGAAACAAGCCCTCAATACAAAAAAACTCTCACCACATCAGCAGCAGGCCTACGACAAGCTCCTTGCGACACGCAGCGCGCTGATGAAAGACATGCAGGGCAAATAATCGGCACGCACTTATTCACAGGATAACCCACTTATTCACGGGTAATACCCAGCTATTCTCATAGTTATTCACAATCAACGACCCGATAGGGGGTAGTTTTTTAACTTGCCCTATCGGGTCGCACTATGATAGTCTACTCCTGTATAGTCACGCATATCAACTAACGACATGACAAAAGCAACCCTCATCCTTCTATCAGGTCTCAGCGCGCTCTCCGCCTCAGCAGGCGAGCGCGAGACCTTCGACTTTGGCTGGCAGTTCAAGTACTTTGGTACAGGCAATCCTCCCCGCATCAGCATGGCATCCGCCAGCAGCAGCGAAGGAGCCAATCCCGCCGCCAACGCCATCGACGGCAATCCCCAGACACGCTGGTGCGCCGCCAACGGCAACCAAGGTCACAGCCTGACCATCAATCTCGGCAAGGCACAAGCTGTCAAAACAATCGAAATCCTCTGGGAAAACGACAAGACCAAAACCGTTAGCCTGAAAACAAATAACGGTCAAACACGCACCGCCGACAAGCAAGCAGGCGCAACGAAGCTCAGCCTCAATGGCAAGCCCATCAAGAGCGTCTCCATCGCCGTCAGCGGACTGGCAGCAGGCAGCTGGGCGAGCATACGCGAGGTCATCTTCCGCGATGCCGCAGGCAAGATCATCAAGCCTGTCAAGCCCGCTGACTCCGCCCCCAAGGAAGCCCGCCTCGGCTACAAGACCGACGGCTTCAAATCCGTCCAGCTCCCCCATGACTGGGCGATCGAGACCCCCTTCATCACCACCGAGCCCAACGAGACAGGCATGCTCCAGTGGAACGGCTACGGCTGGTACCGCAAGAGCTTTGACGTCCCGAAGAACTTCTCCGCTGAGAACGACCGCTACTACCTCGACTTTGACGGCGTGATGGCCAATCCCCAAGTCTACGTCAACGGCAAGCTCGCGGGCGCATGGGCATTCGGCTACAACTCCTTCCGCGTCGACATCACCCCCTACCTCAAGGCGGGTAAGAACCTCGTCGCCGTCGAAGTGAGCAACAAGGTGCTCTCCACCCGCTGGTATCCCGGTGCTGGTATCTACCGCCACACATGGCTGGAGAAGACAGGCCCCGTCCACCTCGCCCAGTGGGGCGTCTACGTCACCACCCCCGAGATCAGCAAGGATCAGGCCACCGTCCAAGTCCAGACCACGGTAGACAACACCTCGGACAAGGAAAGCACCGTCACCATCCAGCAGAGTGTCCGCAACATCGAGTCTGAGACCCTCACTGTCAAGATTCCTGCCAAGAGCAGCAAGACCGTCACCCAAAAGCTCATCCTGCCCAAGCCCCAGCTCTGGGACACAGCGACCCCTCATCTCTATCAGCTCGTGACCACCGTCAAGCAAGACGGCAAGAAAATTGACGACAAGGAGACCACCTTTGGCGTACGCACTGTCGAGTGGAGAAAGGACGGCTTCTTCCTGAATGGCCGCCACGTACGCCTCCACGGTGTCTGTGAGCACCACGACCTAGGTGCCCTCGGCGCGGCCTTCTACGCCGACGGCATGGAGCGCAAGATCGAGATCCTCAAGGAGATGGGTTGCAACTCCATCCGCACCGCTCACAATCCTCCCGCCTCCGAGCTGCTCGACCTCTGCGACAAGCACGGTATCCTCGTCATCGACGAGCTCTTCGACATCTGGAAGTACCAGAAATACGGCAAGACCAACGGCTACCACGTCTACTGGCCCGAGTGGTGGAAGAAGGATGTGGAAAATTTTGTCAAGCGCGACCGCAATCACCCCTCCGTCGTCATCTGGAGCGGTGGCAACGAGATCGAGGAGCAGAACTCCGCCGCAGGTGCGCAGATCAGCCGCGAGCTGCGCGACGAGATGAAGAAGTACGACCCCTCACGCCTCTACACCGTCGGCTGCAACTTCGCCCACGCCGCGTGGAACGAGTTCGGCAAGTCCATGGACAGCTACGGCTACAACTACAAGCCCGGCCACTATGCCGAGTTTGTAAAGCGTCGCCCCGAGATGTCCTTCTATGCGTCGGAGACCTCGTCCTGCGTCGGCACGCGTGACACCTACTTCTTCCCGCTGAGCTGGGACAAGGGGCAGGGCTTCCGCAACTTCCAGGTCAGCGCCTACGGTCTCTACTCCCCTGGCTGGGCGAACTGCCCCGACGTCGAGTTCAAGGCACAGGACCTCACCCCACAGGTAGCAGGTGAGTACGTCTGGACAGGGCACGACTACATTGGTGAACCCACCCCCTACAACCAAGACCTCTCCAACATCAACAACTTCTCGGGTGCTACCGAGGAAGAGAAAAAGAAAGCCATGGCCGAGCTCAAGCGCATGGGGAATAAAGCCCCCAGCCGCAGCTCCTACTTCGGCATCATCGACCTCGCCGGCTTCCCGAAGGACACCTTCTACCTCTACCAGAGCCGCTGGGCTCCTCAGGTGAAGCAAGCCCACATCCTCCCCCACTGGAACTGGGCAGGACGTGAAGGGGAAGTCACCCCCGTGATGGTCTTCACCTCGGGCGACGAGGGCGAGCTCTTCATCAATGGCAAGAGCCAAGGCGTGCGCAAGAAGAGCCCCACCGCTGGCGGCACCTTCGAGCAGTCGGGCGTCACCGTCGGCAAGAACGAATACCGCCTCACCTGGGAAGGCGTGAAGTACGAGCCTGGTGAAGTCAAGGTCGTCGTCAAGAAAGACGGCAAGCCCTGGGCCACCGCGACACGCGTGACCACAGGCGAATCTGCCAAGGTCATCGCCGATAGCGACAAGAAGACACTCGTCGGCGACGGCCGCGACCTCGCCTACATCGAGCTCTCGCTCGCCGATGCACAGGGCTACGTCGTGCCCACCGACAGCCGCAAGGTACGCTTCAGCGTCGTCGGTGATGCGGGCAAGCTCATCGGCTTCTGCAATGGCGATCCTCTCGACCACAACAGCATGCAGGCACTCCAGCAGCGCTTCTTCAATGGACGCCTCGTCGCCATCCTCCGCGGTGAGCGTGGCAAGTCAGGGGCTGTCAGCGTGAAGATCGAGGCCGAGGGACTGCCCACCGTGACCGTCCCCGTCACCATCATGCCCGCCACCAGCGAGCAGCTCAAGAAGTAGCCAGTCAATATCTAGCTCACATCATCTCATCCATCCCCTAGGCTGATGCCTAGGGGATTTTTATATTATAGTCGCCGTGCCATTTCTTCTTGGCGCGACCATCGCGCTAGTATGTCAAAAAACAGATAAAAAACACAAGCATAATTTATCATCTCTACATAGCCTCCTATCAAAATAGTATGATATATTTCTTTTTCTCGAATATTTGAAATCTCGTAAATTAAATTATTAGACATCAGTTATTCTAGTAAAAATGTTTAATTTTACACAATAATTATACCGTAATGCAGAGACAGCTGTATGTAATTACATTCGTCTTACAAACAATTAGATTGCAAGAATTGCTAACGAAATCCTGCATTGACAAAGGTAGAAAAAAGTCTATATTGGCTCAAGACATCAGGCAACGACGCTTGTTTCTTGCCATTACACCCATCATGAAAGCAGCAAAATCTACCCACTTTACTCGCGTTGCTCACGCCATCTCAGCCTGCACGCTTGCCCTACTGGCTACACCCTACACGCAAGCGGAACAGGAGCAATCCGAGCCCCTCCAGCCTAGCTCGGAGAATAGCTCACCAGAGGCAGATGACAGCGAAGGAAGACATACCCCATCGACACAATCCAGTGACGGTGGCATCACCCATGTCGACCCCATCATCCTTGACTTCAGGGATACCGTCAACAGCGGCGCGGTTGACACGGTCGTCTACGATCAGAACGACACCGTAGATGCCATGGTAAATCCTGGTGCCCCCAGCAGCTTGAACCTCCACTACCTCGTCGGCGTCGGCATCTCGGCCAATCAAGCTGGCTCCATCCTTGATGCAGGAAAATCCGTCACTGTCACTAATACCGTGGCGAACTCAGGCACCATAGGCATGGTCATCGGCGGGGCTGAGGTTGGCTCGATCAACGGCAATATCACGGTCGTAGGAACGACGGAGGCACGCGGTCTCGGCATGTCAGGTGAGGACTTCCTCACCAAAGGAACAGCTAGCTTGCTAGATTCCTTCACTGGCAATATCAATGTATCTTCGGCATCAGGGTCCACTGTCGGCGTCGATCTCGAGTACGGAACGATCACCAATCTGCATGCACAGACCATTGTCGCGTCATCCCAAGGCGGCAGCAGCGTCAAGGGCATCGCTGTCGGAGCCAAAGGCAATGCTGGCACAATCAATACCAATATGACCATCAATGGTGTCAACGGATCTATGTCATTCATCGACGCGGCAAATACCGCGAGCGTCGGAGTCATCTCGGGCACCTACACGATGAAGACGCTCAACACGCACAACGATTCATGGAGCATGGCGAACACCTTCAGCGTGGGCTACACGGTCGGTTACGACAAACAAGCCACGACGAGTAGCATTGGCTTTGCGACTGACCGTACTATCGAGAGAATTGATCCAGCAACGGGTCTCGTCAAGTCAGTCAGTATAACCGACTCCTATGGATACAACATCGACTGGAACAGGACGAGCCTCGATATCTCACGCAACTATGGCCTCGCCGCTGGTGCGACCATCTTCGGCACCGAGGGGGTCGATCTGTCACTCTTCAAAAATACCGTCCTCGGGCAGAGCAGCAGCCTCAAGATCAGCATCCTTAAATCTGGGATGGCGACAGGTGCATGGCTCAATGGATCAGACGTCAGCGGAGGTGCTTTACTTGGCAAGATCGAGGTCAGTGCCGCCACAGGATCCGCTGTAGGTCTCTTCACCACAGGCTCAGATCTGCTCAGCAGCTCGCTGGTCACCCAGAGCACCAACAACTCCTCGCTGGGTCACATCTCAGGCCACATCTCTGCAACGGTGAACCAAGAAGAAGAAGACAGCAAAGCCATCGGCATCCAGCTGGGCAATGCGGACACCACAGGTGTCTACGATACCAAGGTCAAGGAGTTCTCTGGCACCATCAGTGCTGTGATGAAGGGGGCTCTGGCGACAGACGGTGCGGCAGAGGACTTCATATTCGACGGAACAAATCAGATCAACACGGATAACCTCACCGCAGGCATCGTCGACATGGGCAATCAGACGCTCAACTTCAACGCAGATGCAAACGGCACGGTCAACGAGATCGACGTTATTAAAGCAGATTCCTCTCTACAATCCACGAAAGACGAGGTCGGTACCTCGGTCTCCGCTGTCATCTATGGTGCAGACAACCAAATCACGGCCTACGGACAGGCTATCCTCACCCTCGCAGGAGGCATCAAGGTCAACTCCGTTGGCAGCAAGCAGCACGCCATCACCTTTACTGGCAATCTGACCGCAGGTGCCTATGGGCACAAATCCCTCTCCTTCCAGAGCGGACGCTACAACGTCACCTCTGAGGTATGGAATGCAGCCGAAGGAGTGACTGTCGGTGGCAAGAGTGACAGCGTGCTCAATACCTACGATACCGCCCGCGTCACCCTACGCGACATCGCCACATCAGTCGGTGACAAGACCACCATCGCGAGCAGCAAGCTGGAATTCTACACCAATGACATGTCAGACTCCTCTCTGATCTTTGTCGAGAGTGGTCATCAGCTCGACTTCCAAGGGCTCACGATCGTCAAAGTCTACCTCATGGGTGATGAGTCCGACTACACCAGCCGCCTCTACTTCGTCGATGCGACTCAAGCGAGCGCCTTTGATGCGGACAACACAGGCATCAGCTACGAAATCTATCTCGACGGCAGCACGACGGCGTACACGCAGCATGACAATTTCAAGATCATCCATGACAGCACAGGCATCTACCTCCATATCCCTGAGCCCAGTACAGCGACACTGAGCCTACTCGCACTCAGCGGATTGCTCGCGCGCCGCCGTCGTCGTGTCTAAGATCTAGCTACCCTATCATTTCCCCTTTCATCCCTCGTTCTCCTTGAGAACGGGGGATTTTTTTTGCTTGAGTGATGCGCTCTCCCCATGCTAGCGCTTGTGTCCACAGGACAGCTTGATTCGTAATTCCTTCTCTCTGTATCACATGTCATTATATTCATCATCATACAGATCTCGAATCATCAAATCAAAAAATACCTCTTTACTCAACAAGGAAAAATAATTTAATTGAGCCATTGTATACATGACAAATGTAATTTTGATATTGAAAAATCAATACTCACCGTAAATTTTCATCACAACTCAAAAAGAAAAAATCGCATTTATCGAGACAGAGAAAGTATAACAAGAGCATTAAATTTATTTCATCCACACATGATTCCTCCCCTTTTGGGAACTACATTTTAACATCTTATTAACAAGTGTTCTAAAGAAGCTGTAAAATTCTTCAAGTATTAGAATATTTTTAAGTAGCACTCATTCGTGGGCACAAAGCACAGAAAAATATTAATGTTATACAAGCAGAAATCAACAACAAAAAACACTCTACGTTCTGCATTGACTTTAAGAAAAAAAGAGATATATTCCTCCCGGCTTGCAAATACCCTTAACAAAAAATTGCAACCTACCCAACCCAATGAAAATACATACAAGCAATTATAGAGCTGCACAGCTCTTTTCCGCTATTGCACTTGCGATCCTCACGGCGCAGACAACGTACGCAACAACGCAAACTGGTAACACGACGTCAGTAAACGCCGAGGGCAGTGACGAAGGCATCTCTCACACCAATCCTTACATCATCAATAGCCTCGGCGTGGACGAGACGATATCCACTGAGCTGAAATACACTCAGGCGAATGCCGTTGATGAAGATGGCAACCCTGGTATCAGCCTCACGGATCGCTACCTCGTCGGCGTAGGTGTCTCTGAGAACATCGCAGGGGATCTATTCGGTGCTAACGGGAGCATCAGTATCAGCAGCGATAGAGAGTCCTCGGGCACGATCGCTGTCGGTATCGGTGGAGCCCAGATCGACACCATCAGCGGTGAAATCACGGCCTCAGGCATTTCTGAGGTACGAGGACTGGGATTTTCCGGTGAGAAATTCGCCCCCTCTGGCACGGGGAGCTCGATAGGGAGCTACACGGGAACGATGAACGTCAGCACGACATCTGGCTCCGCGACCGGCATTGATGCAGAATATGGCACCCTCGCCAAGATTGATGGCGCTACCATCACCGTCTCAGCATCACTGGGAGGCGATGTGACAGGGATCAGCGTGGGTACAGGCGCTACAGTGGGCAAGACTGGAGGTATCCATGCCCATATCTCCGCGACATCTGCTGGAGGTGCGTCCTTCATCTATGCAGAAGATCCCAGCACACTTGGAGTAATCTCTGGGAATTTCACCATGACTACCAACAATAGCCCCTCAACCGATCCTTGGATTTTGAACAATACGTTCAGCGCGGGATATGTTGTCGGCTATGATAAAAGTGCGACATCTAGCAGCGTCGGATTCGCCACGACACGCGAAAACCCTATCGAGGGAGGCATGCCTGAAAACATCAGTGACTCATTCGGATTTCGCATCGACTGGTCGAATACCAGCATGACGATCCACCGCAACTATGGACTTGCAGCAGGTGCCGCAGTCTTCGATCGCTCGGGCGAGGACTTTGGCGCAGAGATGACCGCTCTGTTCAAGCAAACCACCTTTGGCGCAGGCTGTGAGTTCAACATCTCCGTCACGTCAGGCATGGCTGCAGGCGCATGGATCAATGGTGTCGATGTGAGTGAAGGAGCTCTCCTAGGTACCATCAATGCCACAGCCGATACAGGGAGTGCCGTGGGCATCTTCACTACGGGTACTGATTTGCTCAATTCGGCACTCGTCACCCAGAGCAAGTTGGATACAAAGCTCGGACACATCTCGGGCAATATCAACGCCACCGTCAAGAGCGCTGCGGCAAACAATAAAGCCATCGGCCTCCAGCTGGGCAACTTGGGCAGTAACGACTACAACACGACCGTCAAGAGCCTCTCGGGCACTATCACCGCATCCATGCACAATGCTGGTGCTACCAGTAGCATCGCCACGGAATTCCGCTACGACGGCTCCAGCGTACTCAATACCGACACCATCACAGCGGGCATCATCGACCTCGGACGCCAGACGCTCAATTTCAATGCTGATGCCAGCCCTGAGAATAGTGATGCCGCAGGCAGCTCCGTACGCGCCCTCATCTACAGCGATAGTGGCACGACCCTCACCAGCTATGGTCAGGCGATTGCCACGCTCGAGGGAGGTATCACGGTCAACTCCATCGGCAAAACCAACAACGCCGTCACCTTCGAAGGCAACCTCACAGCAGGTGAGCTGGGCGATCAGAGCATCACCTTCCAGAGCGGACGCTACAACGTCATCTCTGAGGTGTGGAATGCCCACGCAGGCATCACCTTCGGCACGAAGGCTGACACAGCCGCGGGACTCCACGATATCGCCCGCGTCACGCTCAGTGATATTGCCGAGACAGTCGGAACCACCACCACCCTCTACGCCTCGACGCTCAACTTCACCGCCAACAACAACGACTCGGCCTCACAGCTCCTCGTTGCAGCAGGGCATGATCTGGATCTGTCTGGTCTCACTGAGGTGAATATCTACCTCTCAGGTACAGAGGCAGACTACGACGGTCCTCTCTACTTTGTCGATGCGCGTGATGCCATCAACTTTGAGCTCGGCAATGAAGACATGGTCTACAATATCTACTTGGGCGATAGCACGACGGCCTACGAGCAGCACGAGAACTTCAAAATCGTCCACGACAAGACAGGTATCTACCTCCACATCCCCGAGCCCACCACGGTGACGCTGAGTTTCCTCGCCCTCACGGGACTCATCGCGCGCCGCCGCCGCGCCTAGGTCTTGTGATTCCCGCCCCTTTCTCCCCTGCTCTCGC
>CAYJID010000049.1:0-12447 GCA_964370135.1 uncultured Akkermansia sp.
GATATGACAGGCAGCGGCACCACGCTGGAGGGCGGCTCACTGAGCATCCTCGGTGAGGGGCAGGTCACGCTGCAATTCAGCAATCTCGACCTCGTGGAGACCAATCAGGTCGCCGAGGCGGGGCATCTCCTCTTTGCCGAGGGCTCGACCTACTTTGAGATTGTCCTCTTCTCAGGGCTCGACTACACCTCTGCCGAGAGCACGAATCTGCTCTTTGAGCTCACGGGCGGCACCTTCGACGGGGCGGAGGCCATGGGGGACCTCGCCTCGAAGTACTTTGACGCGAACTTCATCCTCGATGACGTCTACGTCGTGTACAATGCGAATGGTGACGTCGTGCTCACGGGCAATGAATTGGTCATCCCTGAGCCCAGCAGCACCACGCTGAGTCTGCTCTCGCTGGCAGGGCTGATGGCGCGCCGCCGTCGCCGCAGAGCCTGATACGCATCATCGCCTTAGGGTGAGACATGAGCCTAGCTTTCCTGAGCGGAGAGCTAGGCTTATTTGTGTAAAAAATGGATTCTAACACCAAAGAAACAATACATTAGCTATTAGTGGAATAAATCTAAATAACGTAATACGATGAAGATCCGTGACCTCTATTCTCCTTGACGAAGCGACGCTTGTTGATAAAATAGCCTTAGATTCAAAGCCCCGATTGAAAGCCCCCCAACATGAAACTCCACATCCCCCCCGCGCTCAAGAAAGCTCTTCTCGCGCTCACCGCCCTGACCACCACCGCGACGACGCAGGCAGGACACATGAATGGCGACATCGCCTACGAGACCTACCGCAATCTCGCGGAGAATCGCGGCTCCTTCACCCCAGGGGCGACGAATGTCAATGTCTATGATATCAATGGAGAGGTCGTAGGCGTCATCCCCGTCGTGCCCGACTTCAGCGCGGTGTCCAATCCAGGCACGGCGGCCTCACTCGGTGGCGGGCAGAACTGGCTCGTCGACTGTGAGCACAACAAAGAGATTAGCAAGATCCAGTGGGGCGTGAGGCTCGGCACCTACGGCACGCCCGTCTTTGAAGAATACCGCGGTGTCCATCGCGTGGAGGGGAACTACGCGAGCTGGTTTGACAACTCCATCTCGCGTCTCAGCAAGGTGGTGACCGACGTCGTGCACTGGGAGATCGCCACCGACACGCGCTACACGAGTGATAAAGCATTTTTGGAAGACAAGTACATCTGGCGCGTCGGCGCAGGCGGGCAAAAGATCTACACCTACCCCGATGCCGAGGGCGATTACCTCAATGGTGCCTACGAGATCATGACGGCAGGCACGGGGCGTGTCGACACCATTGAGCTGTGGACGCGCCTGGTGAGCAATGAGCGCGGCGAGGAGCTCCAGGTCCCTGTGTACAACCACGTCTTCGCCCCGCTCGACTACGCGGACGAGGAGAACATGATGCCCGTGCTGGGCTGGGGCGGCGATAGCGGCTCTCCCGTCATCGTGTACAATGAGGATACGAAGAGCTTCCAGCTCATAGGCATCTTCTATGGCTACAATTATCATGGAGGCACCGTGTGGGATAGTTATAAAACCTACAACTTCCATTCCGATCAGTTCTACAACTTCGTCATCGACAGCTCCGCGCGCCACTTTGACACGAGCGAGACGAAGTGGATCTTTGGAGCGTCGAGCAGCGAGGGATTCGTCACGGTGACAGCGGGGCATCTCACCGACTATGACAAGACCATCCGCACACTCAAGCAGGGCGAGCGCGGTGACACGAGCACAGGCGGCACGCTGGCGAGTGATGAGGAGATGTGGGAGGTGCTTGACTGGGTCTTTGCCAGTGATGCGGCGACGAGCCTCAGCTTTGAAGGCAGCTTTGACTCGGGGGCGGGCACTTTCCAATTCAGGCGTGGCGAGGGTGCCTCCCTAGACACCCCCACCACCTACACCCTCACAGCGACGAGCGCGGATGTCAATGTGAACAACGGCGGCTACATCGTGGAGGAGCATGTCTCGGTGAGCTCCACGCTCACGGGCAAGGAGGGCGACGAGTGGCGCATCGTCGGGGAGAATGCCCGCATGGATGAGGACATGCAGTATGAGATCTACGGCGGTTTCTTTGAGATCAAGGGCACGGGGGACAACCTCGCGGATCTGAATCTGGGCGTGGGCATCACCGTGTTCTTGAATCGCGAGGGTGACGCCCAAGCAGCGAACGACGTGCAGCTCAACACGGGCTCGACCGTGATGCTGGGCTCCTCGACGCAGATTGGCGGCTCGGTGGAGTTCGGCCACATGGGCGGGCTCGTCGATCTGAACGGCCATGATTTTACACGCAACAGTGCCAATCTCTTCATCTTGGATCAGGATGCGGGATTTGCCAACTATGGCAAGGACAGCGAGGCGACATTCAGCTACACCATCCAAGGAGCCGTGCACGAGGACTTCCGCGCCTCCTTCTCCGATAGCAGCAGCCTCTCAGAGACAGGCACAGGCGTGCTCCATGTGAGCTTCGACTCCGACAGCGAGGGCACGAGCCTGACGCTGGACAATCATATCCATATCGCAGGCACGCTGACGCTGGATGGCATCGATACGACCCTGTCTGGCTCTCGCGTCGAGATCGCCAACCCTGACGAGACGGTGAACCACACGGACTACAAGCCCGCCTACGAGCCCGACACCTGGGTGCGCACAGGCGTGCATGTCGGGCGGCTCGTCGCGAGCGGCGGCATCCATCTTGAGCTCGGGACGCATGTCGATGTCAGTGCCGATGACCTGACCCTAGAGGCGGGCTCGACACTGCGAGCCACGAGCACCTCGACCTTCTCCGGCACGATGAATGTGCATGGCGCGGCGACCTTGGACGCGGGCTCGCTCATCAAGGGGGCGGTGAACGTGCTGGGCACGGGCACACTGGACGCGAGCCAAGGCGGCGTCTTTGACGTCGATTTTAGCATTGGAGCTGGCGCGAGTGCCCAATTCGCGGCGAATACCGAGCTGCAAGGAGCCCTGACCAATGCCGGCACCGTGAGCTTTGCCGACTACCTGAGCATCACCGAGACCATGAGCAACACAGGCAGCCTGCTCTTCGCCTCCGACATCCTCTTTGACATTTCCCGCCTGACCGGTGTGACCGAGGGCGATCTGACCACCTATTGGGTCTTCACCGGCAGCGACTCCGCAAGCTTTGGCTCTTTGACAAGCAACAATATCGTGGGGGAGAACTCGGAGAACATCAAGTGGACCTTCTACGAGGACGGCCGCGTGGTCGCCTCGACCCTGAGCTCGGAGCTCACCTACACAGGGGGCAGCCTCGGTCTGCAAGTCGGCGTGGGGGGCTTCGTCTCAGGCAGCTATCAGGACGGCAACGCGATCCACTTCACCACGAGCGGCACGCAGATGACGCTCGGAGCGGATCTGAGCTCTGACCGTATCTTCGTCGATGGCGTCTCACTGGAGATACTGGCGAATAATCACACGCTCCAAGTCGACCGCTTGCTGCTGAGCGAGGGGGCATCCTTGACGATACGCGGCGAGGCCTTCCAAGCGAGCGCACGCGCCACGCAGCAGGATGGCACGAGAGACATCAGCATCCATATCGACGCGCTGGGCGCGGCTCTGAGTGGCATGAATTGGCTACAAGAGTACACGGGGCATGTGGAGCTCAGCAACGGGAGCTACGACGCAGGAATCACCGAGGCGGGCTACCTCTCGCTGAGACTGACAGGGGAGGACACTCTCTTCTCTACAGAAGGTGCTCATGACTTTAGCGCCCAGCTGCTGGGGGATGGGGCACTGCGCGCCACAGGCGCGGCGGCGATCGCCTTCCACGACATCGACGAATTCTCAGGTAGCATCGCCTCCGACGCGGACCTCATTGACTTCAACACGACGACCGCAGCCAGCATCGCGCTCGTGGACAACAATATCCTGCATCTCAATGCCACAGGCGACTACACAGGCGTCATCTCGGGCTCGGGCGATATCATCGCGAATGAGTCGGGCATCAGCATCACCGCGCTCAACGACTTCACCGGCACGCTCACCCATACCACAGGCACGCTCACTGTGAGCGGTCAGAGTCTGGGGATGGAGCATTTCGCCATGGGCGAGACGGGCGAGGTATCTCTCGTCGCGGGCTCGCATCTGCGCACGGATAGCGCGGCACTGCGTGAGTCCAGCGATTTTACTATTAATGTAGCTGCTGGCGCGCATCTCGAGGAGCTCCAGCTCCAGCAGCGCGTCTCAGGGGGCACGCTCACGATCTCAGGCGGCGGCACCGTCAGCTGGGAGGGACTCATGCTCTCCTATGAGAATGAGCAGGGCAATCTCGTGGTGGAGGCAGGCACCACACTGCATCTGCTCAGCGGGCAGCAGCTGAGGAATCCTAGCGACTCGGTCTCCTTCATGCTGTCGAACCACAACCATCATAATCTGGTCACCATCCACGGCACCATCATCACGAATGGGAACTTGACCAGCGGCAGCGGCTACGGCACGATCTCGATCGAGGATGGCGGGGTGCTGGAGATCAGAAAGGGACTCATCATCGACTCGGGACACGCAGGCGCCTCCTACATCCGCGTGCGCGACGGCGGGACTCTCCTCATTGGCAATCAAGTGACCTACAGCCGAGACTACGGCGATCCGAACTGGAGCCACCGACTGGAGACCTACCTCGAATCAGGAGCTACCCTCGGCGTCATAGGGACGGGCATCGTCACGACCCCGCACACCTTCCGCTGGACAGAGACAGGGGAGGTGAACATTCAGGCACTCGCGGGGCAGGACTTCCGCCTCGAGCGCGATGTGCTCGGTGAGCGCATCAACATCCTCGGTGGCGGTACCGTGGGGGTCAATGGAGTCGACGTCACCACGCTGCATGTGGCCGCCGACACCGAGCTAGACATGTACAGTGCCTCCATCGCGCTGCAAGAGCTCGCGCTCGACGGCAGCGCGCACTACCAGATCGCCCACACCGCCGACTACGCCATCACAGGGACAGCCTCAGCCGAGCTGCACTTCACCGACAGACTGGAGGCGCAGGACATGACAGGCTACGCGGGTACGGTGTACACGACCGCAGGCTCGGAGTTCGTCCTACACTCCTCCCTACAGGAGGGGGCGCGACTCGACATCGCCGCCGATAGCCATGTCGAGGTCACGAATGCCGCGAGCGTCAGCAACAGCCAGAGCGAGACGCGCACGGGCAATCATTACTTCACCGTCGGCGCGGGGGCGAGCCTCAGTGAAGCCGCTATTGACTATCAACTCAGCAGTGAAAAATCACTCACCATCGACGGCAGCGGCTCGTACAGCGCGCGCAGCATCCAGCTGCTCGGTGAGAGCCTCAGCCTCGGTGCGGACAGCAAGGCGAGCTTTGCCAGCCTCACGACGGCGGGCGACGCACGCGTCAATCTCGCGGCGGGCTCGACGCTGAGTGCCGACGCCGCGACCATCGCCAGCGGACACACACTCGAGCTCTCGGGCGCGGGCAGCTTCTCCGCTACGGCGGAGGTCGCAGGGGAGGTCTCCTTCCTCGCGGGCGCGACGCAGCAGGGCGCGATGACCCTCGCGGGCGAGAGCGCGCAGCTGAGCTTCTCCAAGGACGCATCACTCACAGGGACAGTCACGCTGACTGGCGCGAGCTCGCATCTCGACCTCTCCCAAGGTGGCGTGCACAGCGGCCTGATCATCCTCAACGACGGACGACTGACCCTAGGCTCACAGCTCACGCTCTCTCAGGCCATCCAAGGCAGCGCAGCAGCGGAGCTCGTGCTGGGGAGCAGCGTGCTCTTTGACATCAGCAATCTGACCTCCAGCGTCGGGGACGATGGGTCTGTCGTCTACACCATCTTCACCGGCATGAGCAACGAGAGCTTTGGCTCGCTGCTCTCCAACAACGTCGTCGGGGCGAATTCGCTCAACTACGACTGGACCTTCAGCAGTGATGGGACGCTGCGCGGCACCGCGATCACCGGCGAGCTCTTCTTTGCAGGGGGCGGGCTGTCGCTCTATGAGGGCGTCGCAGGATTCGACGACGGGAAGAGCTTCACCGATGATGCCAAGATCAATTTCTACGGCAGCGACACGCAGCTCTCCGTCCGTGACACAGGGCTGAGTGTCGGGCGCGTGCTCGTGACAGGCGTGCAGCTGGAGATCCTCTCTGGCGGCGAGCAGCTCGACTCGGCCAATATCGTCCTCACCGAGGGCGCGAGCCTGCTGCTGCACGGCGACGCGCTCAGCAGCTCCAGCCTGATTTTCGAAGAGGCGGCAGCCGTGCACACCGAGGTCATCCTCGATATGGACGGCGGCGAGCTCGCCGCGCAGGGCTGGTTCAAGCACTACACCGGCACGGTCTCGCTGCACGACGGCAGCTACCATCTCGGTGCGGAGGCGATGAATCACCGCGAGACCGTCATCAACGCAGACGCCATCCTCCTCCTCGATGACATCGACCACGTCACCAACACCCTCAGCGGCAGTGGTGAGATACGATCCAGCGCGGCAGCGAGTGTCCGATTCGACGACCTACGCGAGTTCTCAGGACTCCTTGCGGCGAGCGCGGAGGCGATCTACCTCGATAGCACGACATCCGCACGTATGAACATCGGGGAGCATAGCACCGTCCACCTCGCGGCGAGCGGCGGTCTCTACGATGGGACGATCAGCGGCGCGGGCGTCCTCTCAAGTAGCAGCACGGTGGCAACGACCACCGTCAGCGCCCTAGGCGCGGACTTCACCGGCAGCATTCAGGTGCAATCAGGCGTACTGGAGCTGGGAGGGGCAGCTACGTCTATTGACTCAATCACGCTCGCCTCGGGTAGCAGCCTGCACCTGCTGGACAACACCACGCTGAGTGCTGGCAGCACAGGCGATCGCACGATCCGTGACTACAGCATCCATCTCGGCGAGGGCAGCAGCCTAGAAGAGCGCCATCTCACCCTCCGACCCGAGGGTGGCAGCTTCAGCCTGTCAGGCTCGGGCACCTACGTCGTCGGCGGGCTGGAGTTGAGCACCATCTATGAGGCGAACACCGTCGATATAGCCGCAGGATCGACCCTCCATATCGCCGCCACGGACTCCTCGTCACGCTTCCTCGTCTCGGACAAGTCAGATACCCCCAGTAACAACCCCAATAGCATTATCAACACCATCACGATTAACGGGACGCTCATCTCCGACGTCGCCGTCAGTGCGAACCTCGGCAAGGCCAATATCAATGTCAACGACGGCGGCACACTCGTGCTCAACAAGGGCGGCATGTACATCGGGTACAACACCTACACCGACCCCTACGTCAGCATCTTCGATGGGGGTACGCTGCTCATGGGCAATCAGGATGATACGGCCGACTACGGAGCACGGCATAATAGCCTCGGACTCCACCTCTGGCATGGCTCGACACTGGGCGGGGCGACCAGCGGGAAAATTGATATCTACCACACCCTCTGGGGCGCGGACAAAGCCTCCGAGGTCGTCAACATCTGGAGTCAGCAGGACCAGCAGCTCCACATCCATCGCGCCCTCAAGCCTCAGAACCTCCATATCCATGGCGGCGGGGCAGTCAGCATCTACGCCAATGGCGCGGTGAAGAACTACAGCATCGCCGATGCGACGCTTAACTTCCAGCAGACCTCCCTCAGCCTCAGCTCTATCTCTATCCAAGGTAGCGCGACGATCAGCATGGGAGCGGAGGCAGCGGTGGCGGCTGAGACTCGTAGCCGCTCCGTCGCCATCGGCACAGGCGTGCTCACGACCGCTGAGCTCAGCATAGCCGCAGGAGAGAGCAACAGCCTCAGCATCGACAACAGCATCGCTAGCCTGAAGATAGGCGACACGGAGCTCAAGAACCGCGGCGACATGGCGGTGCGCGCACGCTACAAGGCCGAGGAGGCGACGCTGAGTGACGGATTCTTCCAGAATGTGCATCTCGAGAATGTCGCCATCGCCGATAGCGACGCGATCACGCTCGTCTACACGCAGATGAGTGACAGCGCACTGAGCAATACAACACTCAACATCAATGAGGATAATGTCGTGCAGGGCACGACGATAGGCGAGGGCGTGCGCTTCGGATTCCGCGAGACAGCCACGCTGCTCATCGAGGACTCCACGATCACCCACATGGATGACAATCTCTTCATCCAGATCGTGCGGCAGGGCGTCGAGCTCCAAGAGCTGCTCACCGTGCGAGACTCCACGCTCCAGATCCAGAGTGGGGACATCACCCAGTCGCAGCTCTCGCTGCCCGACCGCAGCCTCGATCTCTACAGCGTCGACGGTGTCGCCCTCCTACTCGACGAAGCCACCATCGAGGGAGAGCTCATCGTCGAGCTGATGGGACTCAAGATCGCCGACTTTGAGGATGCGAACTACGGCATCGAGATCACGGGGCTCACCTACGGTACGACAGAAGACCTCTCCCAGCTCGTCTGGACGGTCGAGGGCGTCGCGCTCGAGTTCAACGCCCGCTTGAACAATGGGGGCAACCTCGTCCTCGTCTATGACCGCATCCCCGAGCCCAGCAGCGCGACACTGAGCCTGCTCGCGCTCACAGGACTGCTGCTGCGCCGTCGCCGCAGCGCGCGCGATTAGGCAGCCTGACACATCTATTCCCAGCTGCGGCACCCGCGCCTCGCGCGAGTGCCGCAGACTCGTCTTGACTTGTCCTCAGGGTCTATGCTAGGCTAGAGCATGGACAGAACATTGCTCACCCTCGCACTCAGCTTCGTCGCGCCCGCACTCAGCATGGCGCAGGAGACTGCCACGCCTCCAGCCACTCCCTGCCAGCCTGCCGCTGAGCAGAAGCAGCAGGCCATACAGACCGCCCCAGATGCGCCCGCCCCTCTGAGCGAGGAGGAGACGCGCTTCAAATGGCTCTTCCTAGCGCACTTCCTCGCAGCATCGGCAGATCTGACTCCTGATGAACTAGACGAAGCCGATCTCTTTGCCATCGTCGGGCAGCGTGCGATTGATCGCATGGATCCCGAGAGTATTCCCCCCGCGCTGCGAGCCTGCGCTCTTGAGCTCAGCGCGGTGGTGCGCCAGTACCGTGTGCCGCTTTTTCCCAATAAGCTCCCCGCTGCGGAATATATCGAGGCGGTGCATAAGACCATGCCTCATTTCAAGGCAATCGGGCAGCGCTACCCCGAGGCGACGAAGCGGTTGAAGCTCATCTCTACCGACATCCTCCGCGGTGAACTGCCCGAGCAGCTGCGCGAGACATCCAAGCAGATTCAGAAGCGGCTCTTTGATGATAAGAGTCTGAACTACAAGCAGCGTATGAAGCGAATGCACCAGCAGCAGTCCCAACTCCTGTTCGATTGGCTCAGCAAAGAAAAGTAGCCGCATCATGAAGCCTCGCCTCTCGATCATCATCCCCTGCTACAATGCCGAGGGCTATCTACGGCATTGCCTTGAGAGCGTCGCCGCCCAGCTGCATCAAGACTGGGATTCCCAACTGCTGCACTCGCGCCTCGCGCGAGTGCCGCAGACTCGTCTTGACTTGTCCTCAGAGTCTATGCTAGGCTAGAGCATGGACAGAACATTGCTCACCCTCGCACTTAGCCTCGTCGCGCCCGCACTCAGCATAGCGCAGGAGACTGCCACGCCTCCAGTCACTCCCTCCCAACCCGCTGAGCAGAAGCAGCAGGCCATACAGACCGCCCCAGATGCGCCCGCCCCTCTGAGCGAGGAGGAGACGCGCTTCAAATGGCTCTTTCGAGCGTATGTATTGGCAGCAATACTAGATTTGACCCCTGAGGAGGAGGACGAGATCGATCTCTTTGCCATTCTCGGGCAGCGCGCGATTGACCGCATGGACCCCGAGAGCATCCCTGTGGCTCTGCGCGCCTGTGCTCTGGAGTCCAGCGCGCTGGTGCGCCAGTACCGTGTGCCGCTCTTTCCCAATAAGCTCCCCTTTGAGGAGCATATCGAGGCGATCGTCAAGACAAAGCCCCATTTTGAGGCACTAGCACAGCGCTACCCCGAGGCGGCAGAGCGTATCGGTCTCATCTTTTCCGAGGCTCTCGACGATGAGCTCCCCGGAGCCTTGCGCGAGCAAGCCGCGCAGGCCAAGAAGCGTATCATGAGCGACAAGAGTCTGAGCCGTAATGAGCGTATCAAGCGTGGAATCGCCTATGAATCCCAACTCCTGTTCGACTGGCTCAGCAAAGAAAAGTAGCCGCATCATGAAGCCTCGCCTCTCGATCATCATCCCCTGCTACAATGCCGAGGGCTATCTACGGCATTGCCTTGAGAGCGTCGCCGCCCAGCGACATCAAGACTGGGAATGCCTCTGTGTCGACGACGGCTCGCATGACCAGACGGCGGAGCTGATCCGCAGCTTCGCCTCTGCGGATGCTCGCTTCTGCTTGATCACGCAGGAGAACCAAGGCGCGGCCGCCGCACGCAACCATGCCTTGCGGCTCGCGCAGGGGGATTTTGTTGCCTTCCTTGACTCGGATGACTATCTGCATCCACGCGCCCTTGAGCTCATGCTGGACGCGATGCAGGATGAGGGGCTGGACTGCGTCGTCTGTGGGACGCGCTTCGTGGGAGAGCAGACACATGACTATGAGGATATTTCCTCTGCACCGCTGGACACCGAGCGCGTGCAGCCAGCCCTGCGCCTCTTGCTAAAGAAAGCCACGCCTGACTTCTCCTGCTGGGGGAAGCTCTACCGCCGTGAGCTGCTGGAGGGCGTGCTATTCAAGAACACCTTCCCCTTTGAAGACGGACCGTGGCTGCTGGAGGTGCTGGGGCGCAGCCGAGCCTTGGGACTGCTAGGGGCGGATCTCATCTTTTGCTATGTGCGCGCGGGGTCGGGGACGCGCTCGTCGTGGACAGAGGCAAAGACGCGGGACATCCTCGCCTCGGTGGAGGATTTTTTAGCCATCCAGCCTGCGCGTGCGTCGCAGGAATTCGAGGAAATGAGGCAGCACTGTGTCGCCTTCTGCGTCCGTCGTCTGCTCTATGAGCTGAAGCGCGCGTCACAATGGCGGCTCTACCGTGATGCAGCTGCACGCCTGCGCACAGCGCGCCTCCCGAAGGAGGGGCTAGCATGGCGGCATCGCGTCACCCTAGGCGCACTGGCGCTTCTTGCGGTGCTGTGTGGGGACGTACGCTCGTGACAGATCGCGCTGCGAGTGCGATGCCAAAAAATGCCGCAAGTACGGAGGTACTTGCGGCATCTTGATGATTCGTTGCTTGAGCTACGCGTGCGCTTAGGCACTCTTGCGGCGGCGGCGTGCGAGGAGACCCACGAGTGCCATGAGGCTGAGTGTCGCCGTGCTTGGCTCTGGGATGTAGAGGTAGACATCAGTGCCTACACCACCAGGCTGCGTGTAACCGAGTGCACCATAGCTGACACCATTGATCAAGAAACTGATGTTGGTATATTCTTCATACTCTCCGAGATCGTCGATGCCGATGAGTCTGATAGCCGTGATCGCGTCTTTATCAAAGGCACCTTGCGTGCCCAGATCGAAGGTGAGCGTTCCATCGGCCAAGGTGGTGAAGAGCGACTCACTCAGTCCCGAGATCTCATAGACCTGCACTTCTGAGGTGAAGCCTTCGGTCGTGGTGAAGGACTGCTTGCCTGCATCATTGACAGAGAGAGCTGTCAGGGTCGAGCCTTGCAAATTGAGCGTCCCTGTGTCAGCAATCGTTACCTTCGCGAGATCGACGGTACCACCTACGATGTTGAGTGTGGCACCAGCTGCTACGTCGAGATTGACCGCTGTGAGGTCCTGAGCTCCTTGGATCGTGACGGTGCCCGAGCTGATGTCGATTCCTTCTAGCAATCCTCCCAAAGGCGATTGAGCAGTGATATTGCCCGTTAGTGTCGATGCGCCCTCGCTAGAGAGATTAAGTGTACTATTGAAGAACAGATCATTCCCAATGGAGACACCATCGCCTAGGACGAGCGATGAACCCGAGTTCGTTATAAGGGAGCTTGTACCAAGAGCTTGGTCATTACCCAGCTGCAGCTCTGCGTTCACTGAGATCTCCGTGGCTCCACTATAACTATTTGCCTTGTCGAAGCGCACACCGTTCTCTGCGTCGATCACAACTATGCCCACGCCTGTGATCTGCCCCATGGCTGCACCGCGTGTGACCACATCTTCACCTGTATTGGCGAACGCGATCTTGCCGTTATCGGCCAAATTGATACGTCCATTCCACTGAGCACTATTGGTCAGCTTGACGGTGGCACTGCTGATATTGAGCAGTCCTTTCGTCTCACTGTCCGTAGAGCCCGTCATGCCTGCGCCCGAGAGGGTGAGCGTCGTGTTGCGATCAGCTGCACTCACGCTGAATGCCCCTGTGCGGGCAGCATTGTAGAGAATCGTACCAGCGAAAGTCGATGAAGCGCTCAGCGCGAGGTCGACATTCTTCACCGTATCGTTTGATATGTTAAAGTCGTAGCGGAGAGTTCCCGATCCAGTCAATTCCTTCAGGTAGAGTGTATCGC
>CAYJID010000050.1:0-12418 GCA_964370135.1 uncultured Akkermansia sp.
TTCTAAAAGAGCTTCTACTATCTCACCCACGCAAGCGCGCATCCCCCTAGGATGTGCGCTTGCCTCGTGTACGGGGGGCGGTGGAAAGCTACTCAGTCAATGCAGAGCTGCTGCTCGATCTTCGCGAGCATTTCTCTGTACTGCACCTTGCGCCTCCCCCATGAGAGGGCATGGAGGAGGCGGTACTTCAGCCGCGCGAGCTTCAGCAGGTCATCCGAGAGCTTGTTGAGCTTCTCCTGCTCGCGTAGAGCGATGTAGGTCGCATAGGTCATGCGATTCTTCTCACAGGGCGCGTTCAGAGCCGAGCGCAAGAACTGCTCGCTGCGCTGGATCATCGGCTCTAGCCTCGATGCGATCGCCTGCTCATCCAGAGGCTCTTGTAGCATGGAGCTGAGATCCTCTCGCGTCTCCTCGCAGAGGACCCGCGACTCCATGTCGAGCAGGGAGAGCAGACTGCCAAAGCGTGAGTAGCCTCTATCCCTATTGGCAAACACGACAAAGCGCGTTCTAAAGATGAGCGCAAAGCAGACCCCGTGGTAGGAGTCCGTGATCAGGCTCTCACCATCACGGATCACCCGCAGCCACGCATAGACGCTCGTCGCCTGCTGCTTGCCTATCTCCACGAGGGGGAGGCGGCCTTGTGCCATGAGGCTCTGGCGTATCTCGGGCTTCATATCGAGTACATAGGAGGCGACGAAGCGATCGGGCAGGGGGCTACGATCGCGCGCTGCCAGCTCACCCCACCACGCCGCGTCAAAGAAGAAGACAGGATCCATGACCCACTGAGCCTCCACGCGCAGACGCCTCTTGCAGATATCCACCGCCTCGCGCTCGCGCACCGAGATGGCGTCAAAGCGCCCGATGTGGGCGAGCAGCTCGCCGCGGCTCGACTCAGGCCAGTCCCAGTCCGATAGCCCAAAGCTCGCCGCCATGGAGATGAGTCTTTTCTCAGGCTGGGCAAAGGAGCAGAAGAACGCGAGCTTCGAGCTCGAGGTATAGTAGTAGCGCCACACCTGATCTGAGCCGACGATAAAGGTGTCGAACTGCGCATTGAGCGCATGCAGATCGCGCATCCCTCTGAGATAGGGAGTCGTCTGCATCTGCTCGCGGGCAAAGTCGCCAAAGAGCGTGTCCTCGCATTCTTGCTGGGTGAATCGGCTCTGGGGGGCAAAAATCAGCCTATTCGCATAGCCCATCACCTCGAGCTGCCGCTGGAGGGCGAGCGCGGTGAGGCTCGCGCCGTAGTTCTGACTCCACCACATATTGAGGATTCCGACGGAGGTGGCTGGCGTATCTGGCATAGGGGCATTCATGTTGCTAGTATTTAAGGGGACCTTGCAAAATTAGTTTTCAGAAATTGCAGATTTCGAAAATGAGCACCGCAGCACGTCTTTTGCAGCATTTTGGCGAGAATTCGCAGCTTTTTGGGCTTACATAGCTCGCTATGCGCGCCCAAACGCCGCAAATTCTCATCCAAACTGCCAGCAAAATCCGAAGCTGCTCATTTTGCAATATCCCCTTAAGCGGGGGATTCTAATCTAGAGCACAAGATAGTCAAGCACTCGACTATCATGCATACAAAGCAAATTTACACAATAACTATTAATTAGTCAAATATAAACATCAGAACTCCCAGTCATACACCCTCCAGCCCCCGCCCAGAGCCGCCCAGAGAGCAGACCAAACAACGAAAGCTCGATGTGGGCAAACACATCGAGCTTGTTATTCCGCTCGGCATTTTGTAGACCGAGAGGATGTAAGAATAGGGACGAGGATCAGGCGCGGCGGCGGCGGCGCGCGACAGCCAGCGGGATGAGCGTGAGGATGAGCGCACCCGTCGTAGGCTCAGGCACAATCTCATAGCCGATGGCTTGGAAGATAGCGAGATCCTGCTCGGAGAATTCGCGGTACACGTGGGAATTCGCGAGTTGATAATTCAGCACGCCCTCAATCTCAGGATGAGACAGGCTCGAGCCCAGATCCCAAGGATCGGGATTAAAGACACCAATCGTCTCCGAGCCCAAGACGAGATTGATCTCCGCGCCAGGCTGGTAGGAGGCGGGGTCGGTCAGGTCGATGTCCAGCAGGGCATCCCATGCCGTCATATGATAGAGGAAATCGCCATCGGGATCAGTGATGGGTCTGCCATCCGTGACTGTTGCTTGGCTCAAGACAGTCTGAGTGAGATCATACTCGACCTCGTTGGTATCAGGATCAATGGAGAGGATGAGAGGAGAGAGCAGCGAGCTGACGATCCCCATACCATGGCTGATCTCATGGAGGAAGACCGACTCAAAGTCATACTGGTTAAACCCGATACCAGCCGCATCGCCGTAGTAGAAATCCTCTGTACTATTGAACGTGATGTTGATATCAGCCGCGGCCGTATCCACCTCACCATAGCCGAGCAGCTTGCCCTGAGCCTCCGTGATGGTGGAGAACTCCAGCCCCCCCTTTGTCTTATAAGGGGTATAAAACTCCAGTTGGAATTGATCCTCCATGGGAAAGCCACTCAACGACCCAACCAGATTACTGGCAAATGCGGAACCCGCCTGCCCCAGTGTGTTGCCATCGAGAGCCTCATAGGAGAGATCAATCGTGATCTTGCTCGACAGCGTCCCATAGTTGAGAACCGAGCTCCAGTAGTCGAGCACATTGCCGACCGACTCATTGAACTGAGCTTGGGATACATTCGTGGTATCAATCGTGCCATAATTCACCTGGAACAGGTCGTTGCTCACGCCTAGACCATCCGAATCGACCACCCATGCCTGAGCTGTCAGCGGCATCATGCCCATCAACAATGTAGCCGCAAGCGTGCGGAGAGATGATAGTTTCATATAATCTATATATAGCAAACTACGTCTTGTAAATCAATGACAAAATAAGCTACTCAGCCCCTCAATTTTACAATATTTATATCATCTAACAAATAGATATTCAGCATTATTAAGCCAATCAACTAAAGATAATAAAATTAACACAATGTCTAGCAAACTCCTCCCCCCTTTCAGCGCGAGAAATCGCGCGCACTTTTTTTCTCCTCCTGAGCAGCCGCGCCTCAGACTCAGCGAGAGGCCCCCCCCCACCACCCTCGACACCCTCTCCAGCACGGCACTCTCCGCTTGCTGCCCCGCCGCTCTTTTGCTATACTGCGCAGCAACAGAGAACCAGAGCCGCGTTTTTTTCCCACCATTCTCCCCACCACCCACCCTCCCACCTGCCACCTGCACCATGTCTAGCCTCCACTCCATCATCGAGCACCTCCGCACCCACGCCCACTCCGAAGCCGACAAGGGGAAGAAATTCGAGCTGCTCATCAAGCGCTTCCTCGAGACCGACGCCATCTACCGCGAGCGCTTCTCCGAGGTCTGGATGTGGATGGAGTGGCCCTACCGAGGCGGGCGCGCCGATCAGGGCGTCGACCTCGTCGCCCGCGAGGCAGCCACCGGCCAGTACTGCGCCATCCAGTGCAAGTGCTACCGCGCCGACCATAGACTCTCCGTCACCGACGTCGCCACCTTCGGCGCCTGCCTCCCCATGACATGGCAGACCGACATAGGCGAGGTGAGCTTCTCCACCTGCATGATCGTCGACACCACCGACCAGTGGAATGACAAGCTCAGCAAGACCATACGCTCCTACAGCATCCCCTGCACACGCCTCAGCCTCAGCGAGCTCGAGCAGTCCACCATAGACTGGGAAGCCTGCGCGCGCAGCGGTGGCAGCGAGATGCACAGCCGCCCCCTCCACGAGGCACGCCCCCATCAGCGCGAGGCCATTGACAAGGTCATCGCCCACTTCGCCGAGCATGAGCGAGGCAAGCTCATCATGGCCTGCGGCACGGGCAAGACCTTCACCTCCCTACGCCTCGCTGAGGAGTACACGGGAGGCTCGGGCACCATCCTCTTCCTCGTCCCCAGCATCGCGCTGCTCGCCCAGTCACTGCGCGAGTGGCTCGCTCAGGCGAGACATCCCCTGCACGCGATTGCCATCTGCTCAGATGCGGGAGCCTCCCGCATGGAGGAGGAGGGCGACCTACTGCGTGAGAATCTCCCGCTGCCCGCCTGCACCGACATCGCAAAGGTCGCCGAGCAGTACGCGAGACTCAGCCAGCGCGCCGGCCTCACCGTCCTCTTCTCCACCTACCAGTCACTGCCCGTCCTCATCGAGGCACAGGCGCAGGGCGCGCTCCCCGAGCTCAGCCTCGTCATCTGCGATGAGGCGCACCGCACCACAGGCGTCTCGCTGCGCCAGCAGGATAAAAACAGCTACGACGAGTCCGCCTTCGTCCGCATCCACGACGGGCAGGCCATCCGCGCCGCGCGTCGCCTCTACATGACCGCCACGCCGCGCGTCTACAGCGAGAGCAGCCGCAAGAAGGCGCAGGACGCCGACGCGCTGCTCGCCTCCATGGACGACATCGCCTGCTACGGCGAGGAGATCCACCGCCTCCCTTTCTCCCGCGCCGTCGAGGAGCAGCTGCTCACGGACTACAAGGTATTCGTCCTCTGCGTCGATGAGAGCTATGTGAAGGAGACCTTCCAGCGCGAGCTCCAGGAGGCCGAGGGCGGCATCCAGCTCCAGCTCGACGACGCGGTCAAGCTGCTGGGCTGCTACAATGGACTGAGAAAAAAACTCATCCGCATCCTCCCCCACGGCTCCGCCATCGAGACGAGCAGCGACACGCTCACGGAGGACCCGCTGCCCATGCGCCGCGCCGTCGCCTTCTGCGGGCGTATCAAAGACTCGCTGGCCATGCGCGACCAGATGCGCACCATCGCCCGCGAGATGCAGCGCAAGGAGGAGGAGCCCAGCCAGCGCATCGTCTGCGAGATCGAGCACGTGGATGGCAAGATGGACGCCGTGACGCGCAGCCAGATGCTCGAGTGGCTCAAGGAGGACAAGGGGGAGAAACACTGCCGCATCCTCACCAACGCACGCTGCCTCTCCGAGGGCATCGACGTGCCCGCGCTCGACGCCGTCATGTTCCTCTCCCCGCGCCGCTCGCAGGTCGACATCGTGCAGGCCGTCGGCCGCGTCATGCGCCGCGCTGAGGGCAAGAAATACGGCTACATCATCCTGCCCATCGGCATCCCCGAGGGCGTGAAGCCCGAGGACGCGCTGGACGCGGATGCGAACTACGACGTCGTCTGGGGTGTACTCCAAGCCCTGCGCGCCCACGACGACCGATTCAACGCCGAGGTGAACAAGATCGAGCTCAACAAGGGCAAGAGCAGCATCATCACCTTCGTCGACCCCACCCCCAAGAAAGACGACCGCTCAGGCACGCAGGGAGAAGAAGGAGAGGAAGGAGAAAAAACTCCCACCACCGACCCCGACCTAGAAAAACAGCTCCTGCTCAACTTCCCCCTCGAGGAGTGGCGCGAGGCCATCCTCGCCCGCATTGTAAAGAAATGCGGCTCACGCCGCTACTGGGAGAGCTGGGCAAAGGACATCGCCGGCATCGCCGAGCGGCAGATCCAGCACATCGACGCGCTACTCAGCGTGCCGGAGAACGCGCCGCGCTTCCACAAATTCCTCGCGGGGCTGCGGGAGAACATCAACCCCAAGATCAGCGAAGACGAGGCCATCGAGATGCTCGCCCAGCAGGCCATCACGCGCCCCGTCTTTGACGCCCTCTTCGAGGGCTACGACTTCGTGAAGGAGAATCCCGTCTCCTCCACCATGAATGAGATGCTCGCCTTCATCGACGAGCAGGTCAGCAGTGAAGACCATGCGAAGCTCGCCGTCTTTTACGAATCCGTCCGCAAGCGCGCCGAGGGTATCGACAACGCGGAGGGCAAGCAGAAGATCATCGTCGAGCTCTATGACAAGTTCTTCAAAAACGCCTTCCCCCGCATGGCGGACAAGCTCGGCATCGTCTACACGCCCGTCGAGGTCGTCGACTTCATGATCCACAGCGTGCATGAGCTGCTCAAGAGCGAGTTTGGCCATGAGAAGGGCCTAGGCTCGCGCAGCGTGCGCATCCTCGACCCCTTTGCAGGGACGGGCACCTTCATGGTACGCCTCATCCAGAGCCGCCTGATGGACAAGCGCACGCTGGCCTACAAGTACAACCACGAGCTCTTCGCCAGCGAGATCGTGCTGCTCGCCTACTACATCGCCTGCATCAATATAGAAGAAGCCTTCCACGGCATCATGCAGGCTGACCACTACACCCCCTTTGAGGGGATCTGCCTCACGGACACCTTTTTGATGGGGGAGAAGGGCGACTTCCTCGCCGATCTCTTTTCGGAGAACGCCGAGCGTGTGAAGCGTCTCTGCGAGCGCGACGTGCGCGTCATCATCGCGAATCCCCCCTACTCCGTCGGTCAGAGCTCCGCGAATGACAACAACCAGAACGAGAGCTACGAGGTGCTCAACTCGCGCATCCGCGACAGCTACGCGCAGGGTGCGAAGGCGACATCAGTGAAAAGCCTCTACGACTCCTACATCCGCGCCTTCCGCTGGGCGAGCGACCGCATCGGCGACCATGGCATCGTGGCCTTCGTGACCAATGGCTCCTTCCTCGACAACAACGCCATGAGCGGCTTCCGCCAATCACTTATGAAGGAATTCTCCTCCATCTACTGCTTCAATCTCAGGGGCAACCAGCGCACCTCCGGCGAGCTCTCGCGCCGCGAAGGCGGCAAGATCTTTGGCTCAGGCTCACGCACTCCCGTCACCATCACCCTGCTGGTGAAGAAGAAGGAGCACGAGGGTGATGCCATCTTCCACTACCACGACATAGGCGACTACCTCAGCCAGCGTGAGAAGCTCGACATCATCAAGGATTTTGGCAGCATCAACACCATCCCATGGACACACCCCCAGATGGACGAGCACGGCGACTGGCTCAACCACCGCAGCGAAGGTTTTTCTAATTTTATCCCCATGGGAGACAAAGCCACCAAAGGCAAAGGAACAAGCAAAGCTATATTTACTAATTTTGCGCTAGGACTGACTACAAATCGAGATGCTTGGGTATATAATTTCTCAAAAAATCAATTGATCGACCAAGTTCAAAGTAGCATCACTTATTACAATGGGAAAGTAGACAGTTTATCGCAAGACCCAATGCAAGATTTGGATCAACTTATTGAATATGATTCAACAAAATTTGCATGGACGGTAGCTCCCAAAAATGATATTGTGAAGCTTAAAAAATATCATTTTTATAAAGCATCTGTTGTATCATCTATGTATCGCCCATATTGTAAAAATTGGGCTTATTTCCATACACAATTAAATCATCGCGTTTATCAACTACCTAAGTTTTTCCCCACTTCTCAGCACGAGAATCTAGTTATCACTATACCAAATGCAGGAGGAAAAAAGGAGTTCACACCTTTGATAAGTAACGTTATCCCTGATTTACACGTAAACGGAGATTCCCAATGCTTCCCGCTCTACTACTACGAAGAGAAGGAGGCATACAGCAACGAACTCGACCTAGACGCGAACGCCGAAGACCGCTACACGCGCCGCGACGCCATCACCGACTGGGCATTAGAAGAATTCAAACAAGCCTACGGCGACTACAAGATACAGAAGGAGGACATCTTCTACTACGTCTACGGCATCCTGCACAGCCCCGACTACCGCACGCAGTACGCGCACGACCTGCGCAAGGAGATGCCGCGCATCCCCTATGTGGCGGACTTCTGGGGCTACAGCCGCGCGGGGCGCGCGCTCGCGCAGCTCCATCTCAACTACGAGAGCCTCGAGCCCTACCCCCTCACCGAGCAGGGCGATGCCGCCCACTACCGCGTGGAGAAGATGCGATTCCCCAAGAAAGGGGTGCGCAGCAGCATCATCTACAACAAGCACCTCACCCTCACCGGCATCCCCGACGAGGCCTACGACTACATCGTCAATGGGAAGTCCGCCCTCGAGTGGCTGCTCGACCGCTACCAAGTCACGACGGATAAAAAAACCCAGATCACGAATGATCCCAACCTCTGGTGCGCCGAGCAGGGCGAGCCCCGCTACATCGTCGATCTCATCAAGCGCGTCACCACGCTGAGCCTCGAGACCATGCAGATCATCCGCGCCCTACCTCCCCTCGCCCTGCTCTCAGCAGAGAGCGGAGACGCAGCCGCGGCAGATGCTCCGAGCCCTAGCTCGTAGCGCGCAGCTGGCGGAGAGCCTCAGGTGCTCAGGCTATGCGGGATGATCAATCTGCGCGCTCTTCGCTTCCCTCTCCCACACACAGGAAAGCACGCGCCTCATAGAGATGCAGCAGAGACTCCCCGTCCCCTCATCAGTGGGGGCTCCGCTAGAGTGAGCCCTCCTGCTGGAGAGCAGCACCTCGTCGGATGCCGCTCTCCAGCAGCGGGCTTGCGATGTCAGCTCATGCTGGCAAAGAACTGATTGAGCGCGTCATGCAGACGCGCATCACTGGTGGTACGCATCGTCTTGCGTATGATGAGGGTCGCGGAGCGCATGCTGCTGTGCAGGAGGCTGCCTTCCTCGCTCTCGACGTACTCGGAGAGCTGGAGCGTGACGCGCTCATGGCAGCCCTCGGCGCGGCACTGAGCCTCGTAGGCGTCGGAGCGCTGCTTGATGGCGGAGGCGCGCTGGGAGAGCTCGTCGAGCCTGTCTAGTGCCTTATCTACGCTGAGTGTGCCGTTGTTCACCTGCTTGCAGACGTGACGCACGTCGGAGAAGACGACGCTGATTTCTTTGATGACGCTGATGGCGTCATAGACTTGCTGCTGCTGCGTGGAGCCAGCGGCCGTGTCGGCGGAGGCGAGGAGGGCGGCGGGCATGATGAGCAGCAGAGAGAGAGAGGGGGGGGATGCTGGGTTCATAAAACGTTACTTTAGCATATCGGATGACTGACGTTCAAGCAAAATACTCTAGATTAGCGCGTTTCTAATGTCACAATCGCCTTGCCAGCCTCCCTCTTCGCTCCTCTCCGACGCCTAGCTCCTCCAGACGATACACACACACACACACCATCTCCCCTGTCTCTGTCAGGGGGGATGGTGTGTGTGATGAGGAGGCGCAGAGCGATGATGATGATTCTGTTGCTAGCCGCGGGTGATGGAGTCTTCGAAGTTCTGACACGCGCGCTTGAAGGAGGTGCTGCCGTAGTAGTTCTTTTTCATGAAGTCCTGACGCAGCGCGCCGATGAGCGCGTCGATTTCGCTGTAGAGCTTTGCATACTGACGCTGCTCGACCATGCCTGCCATGCCCTGCTGCTCGCGGGTGTTGAGACGTGCGACGATGTCTTCGCGGTGGCTGCTCTGGCGACGTAGCTTGGTGGAGAGCTGGTTGAGCACGACGGCTCCCTCGTCAGGTGTCGCTGCTCCCTCCTTCACCGCTTGGATGACCTGGAAATACTCGTTGTAGGTATCTAGGGTCGCGATGAGTACTTGCCTGAGCTCATAGAGATTATCACTGGCGGAGGCGGGTTGGATGAGCGACGGGATAGCGCAGAGTACTCCGAGGGCGAGAGTAGTATGTATCTTCATAATATCATTGTATAGAATTCCCTAGAGGAGGTCAACTTAAAAAATGAGACATCTCATTTACTATCATAGGCGAGCGATTAAATATTGCTCTAAATAAGAATTTACTCAGCGTTAAATTTTAGCTTCAGTTTGAGCTTTTTCACACGTTTGATGAGGTCCTTTTCGAGGTCTTCGAAGGTGTCGCCCTCGTCGAGAAGTTTTTCTAGAGCTTTCTTCTGGGCTACGCCTTCGTTGAGCGCGGTGAGGTAGGAGACGAGCTTTTTGCGCCCCTTCTCACCCGTGAGGTCCATGAAGTAGGTCGTCGTCACGGCGGCGAGGAGGTAGGTATTCACCCCATTGCCCATGTGGCGGCTAAAGCTGCTCTGGCTCATGCTGAAGAAGTCCTCGAGGCTGAAGGGGTACTCCGCTCCTGAGGCGGCGACGCGCTTCACCTCCGCCTGCACGCGCTTCGGGCTGGTGGAGAAGTTCAGGCTGTAGCTCTTTGTCGAGATGTAGCCGACGTATTCGGAGAGCCCCTCGTTGATCCAGATGGGGATGGGATTGAGCACGGTGCATTGGTGCGTGAGCTCATGGACGAGCACGTGGGAGTCGACGGTGCGCTCCTCGACCTTGCCGTCTTCCTTGATGCCCATGGACTCGAGGGGGACGAGCACGATGTCCATGCCCAGATCGCTCTCCTGGAGCACGCCTCGCGCTGCTGGGCGTCCGTCTGCGCCTATTCTCTGGCTAAAGGAGTATCTGTAGACACCCGCACTGCCCTGGGGACCGCCTGCGGCGTAGTAGTCCTGCATGGTCTTGTAGAGGTAGGCGTGGAGCTTGGGCCGCTTGGATTCGAATTTCTCCCCCTTGGGGAGGGCGGCTTGGACCTCGGCTTCTTGATCGAGGATCTCGCGGCGCGTCTCCATGCGGACGATGGGTAGCAGGTGGCTGAGCACCATGTTCGCCTCCAGTCCGCATTCGAAGATGCGTGCGAGGCGCTCGCGGGCCTTGCGACTGAGATGGACGGGGGAGTGGAAGACGAAGTTCTCCGTCTCATAGATGAGCTCCTCGGATTTGTCGCCGCGCTTCGGCGCGCTCTCGAGGTGGGAGGACATGGGGATGCCGAATTTGTAGGGCCATTTCTTGAAGCGCGTAGGCTTCTTTTTCTTTTCTGATGAGGCGGCGGTGGCTTTGGAGCTGCTCTGGGCGGGAGCGTCGAGGGCCGAGAGCAGCAAGCAGCAGCTGGCAGCGAGCAGGGTGAGGTATTTGAATGAAAAGCGTTTCATGTGATCAGGTCTATGATGTAGGGGGTACTAGCAGAATCCTAAGCAGTGATTTCCTAGTCTGTCGATCATAACAAATCAGTCATGCTAGATCAAGCGGATAAATCGCCCGCGACCGCACGCCATATCGTTCTGTCCATGATAGGAAAGGCGCCTCTGCATAGCAGAGACGCCTCGGGGTGCCATAGTGTGTGTATGCGTATGGGGAGAGCTCTAGCCGAGCTGCGCCTCGATGAACCAGAGCTGCTTTTCGAGATTCGCCTGCGCGTCTTGGAGGATGGCGATGGCGACGCCGTCCTTGAGCGGGCTGTCCTCGCCCGAGAGCTTGCGCAGCTTGCCCGTCATCGCGGAGAATCGCTGGTGGAGCTCGCGGAGATGGTCCTCCACGCGATGGATGTCCGTGGGGTAGGGGCTGCAGCACGCGCAGCTGGGCATGGAGAATATCTCGGGCGTGCCCAGGGCGACTCCTCCGAGCTGGACGGCGCGCTCGGCGACCGAGTCGGCGTACTCGAGTAGCTCCGAGTTGAGCCCATCGAGCATCTCGTGGACGGTGAGGAAGCCCAGGCCGCGCAGGTTCCAGTGCGCCTGCTTGGTGAGTAGCGCGAGGGTGAGGAACTTGCGCAGTAGCTTGTTGAGGATGGCGATGCTGTCTTCTTTGACGTCGAGGGGGAGGCTGTTGCCTGTTTCGCGGATGGGGGGGGTGTTCATATTGCTTTTTTGGGGGTGCGCGTGCGCCGCTTGTGGCGGCATTCGAGCTACATCCTACAGGCTAACAGATGATAGATCAACAAGATAGATCCACTTCACCCCTGCGATGACAGAGAGCGTCATGCCTCGATGCGCTGGGAGCTGGGCTCTGTGCTGGGCTGGGGGCTGGGGGCCGGGCTCTCTGCTGCCTGCGGCTCGTCGCTCTTCTTGTCATAGACGAAGAGGTAGAGGATGCGGAAGAGTCCCCAGACGGGCAGCTGGAGCCAGAGGTAGTACCAGGGGCCCTCCCCGAGATTGTCCAGCATGCTGCCCTGCACGGGGCTCTGCTGGGTGTAGCCGTAGTTCGTCCCCAGCCAGAGGTTGATAGGGATGACGGCGAGTAGGTAGACGTCGGCGTAGAGTAGCGTCTTGAGATCATCCCAGCCGCGCGCGCGCCAGCCGAGGATGCAGGGGATGCTCAGCCCCACGACGAGCAGCAGCCCATGCGCGATGAAGAAGATGTAGTACGCCATGCTCGGGTAGCCATGCGCCATGGCGGGCGTGATGAGCGCCTGGATGCAGCCTGCCATGATGCCGAAGTAGGCGAAGGCACAGGCTCCATGCCGCCGCCACCAGAGCGCGATGAAGGCGACGATCATCATGATGCCGCAGAAGTGCAGCGGCAGATTATTCTTCCAATCTCCATAATCATCCGCAAAGGCGCGCCATGTGAACTCGGAGATGAACTGCGCGGCGACGATGACGGCGAGGATGCGGCAGAGCAGGTAGCGGCGCGCCTGACTCAGGCGGCGCGCGTAGAGGATGAGGGCGGCGGCGACGGCGAGCGTGATGATGATGGCCCAGTAGTGGGGGGGCGACCAGCGGACGAAGGCGGAGGGATCATTCATGGGAGGATGGGTTCGTAAAATCTCTTGAGGGGGCTTCTAATTTCTCGCGAGGTAAGATTTTGAGATGATTTTAGAGTTG
>CAYJID010000051.1:0-12308 GCA_964370135.1 uncultured Akkermansia sp.
CAGAGATCGCTTAAGGTCTAGACCTTAAGAATCCATCGACTTGTCGCGGCTGGGTAAATCAGCGGAAGCTCATCTGCTTCAACTGCTTGCTCAGCGTATCCAGCACTTGCTGATGCGCTGCATCCGCCTCCGCTGCCGTCAGCGTCTTCTTCGCATCACGGTACAGGAAATGATACGTCATCGCCTTGCGATCCGCCGCGATCTTCTCCCCACTCGCATCCACGAAAATATCCTTCAACTGATAGCTCACCAGCAGCTTCTGCTTCGCCGTCGCAATCGCCTTCATCACCTCCGCATGGCTCGTACCCAGCGGCAGTTCCAACGACGCATCCCTGCTGCTCCCTGGGAAGCTAGGCAGGTCCGCCGCCTTGAAGGGCGCATGCGCCGCCTGCTGCAGTTTACGTACTTCCAGCCCCGTGTAGCTCGTATCCAAAGGCAAGCCCAGCTTGCGGCATGCCGCCAACGACAGACGACCAAAGTACCCACAGTGCTGCCCATTGATGTACACGTCCGCGCCCAGTGCGATGTGCTCACGTGGCTTCGCTGGCTGCATGCTGATCTCCGCACGTGGCACAAGCAAATCAACAATGGCTCTCAGATCCGCATAGGTGGTTTCCTCAGGCTTCAGATTGCTCCAGCTCGCAGGCGTTTTCTTGCCCGCCATGAGGATGCCAATCGCTTCCTGCTCGATGTCGCGGCCTTTCCCACCTCCCGTGTTGCGGAAGATGCGTCCGATCTCGAACAAGCGGATGCTGTCCATGCCTTGATTCATATTGCGCACGGCAACAGAGAGCAAGCCCGGTGCCACCGAGGGGCGCAGCATGCAGTGATCCTCACTGATGGGCAGTGAGACGCGGATGCGGTCTCCCTCCATCAGCGGACGGAAGGGGAAGGCGTAATTAATATTCGCAATGGTCGGATCAATGCTGTCCTCCGCAATGAGCTTGAAGGTCTGCGCCTCCCAGAAGCCCGCTCCCGCCAGCTTGTGCGTGAGCTCGCTGCGGAAGTCATGCGCGCGGTCATGGCTGCTCTCCTCGACATAAACCGAGGTGTAGACCGAGGGAATGTTCTCCAAGCCATAGACACGGATGATTTCCTCCAGCAGGTCACAGCTGCGCTTGAGGTCGAGACGCCATGGTGGGCAGTCCCAGTTCCCCTTCTGATCAATGTCCTTGAGACCAAGACGACGCAGGATAGCAGCAGCCTCAAGATGAGGCACCGAGCCCTGCGTCATGCGGTCGAGCTCAGCCCAGTCGAGATTGACTTGGTCAAGCGCATAATAAAGCTTTGCGTCACCGCCCTGTTCCAAGACAGTGGCTTGTGTCGCCTTGCTCTCGTCGACGAGGCAGGGTGCAGCACCTCCGATGAGGAGAGGCTCAGCTGTACCGCCAGCGCATTCCAAAATCAGCTCAATCGCACGTGCGGCTGTACGCAGGACGTTCCAAGGTGAGGTACCACGCTCAAAGCGATAGGAAGAATCCGAGCTGAGGCTGAGGCGACGCGAGGTGAAGCGGATGTTGCTGCGCTCAAACCAAGCGGCTTCCAGCACGATGTCCGTCGTCTCCTCCGTCACGCCCGAGTCGAGCCCACCCATGACGCCGCCGAGCGCGAGAGCCGCGCCGCTGGCATCCGAGATCAGCAGCTCACCCTGCTCCAGGCTGTATTCATCGCCCATGAGGCTGGTGAATTTCTCACCTGCCGTCGCGCGGCGTACCTCGATGCCGCCTTGCAGCTTCGCCGCGTCAAAGGCATGCAGAGGATGTCCGAGCTCGAAAAGAACATAATTCGTGATGTCAACGATATTGTTGATAGGACGCAGGCCGATGGAGACGAGTCGCTCGACGAGCCACTCGGGCGAGGGTCCGACCTTCACCCCCGTGATGCGGGTGGCGGTGTAGAGAGGGCAGAGATCCGTGTCCGAGAGCTTGATCTGCTCGCTGGTCGCGGCTGCGGTCTGGAGCGTGCTGGTCGCCTGTACGGCGGGATCGGTCAGCAGCTCGCAGGACGTGATGGCAGCGAGCTCGCGCGCCATGCCCCAGTGGCTGAGCAGGTCGGGGCGATTCGGCGTGATCTCCAGCTCAAAAATCGTGTCGCTGTCGATGAAGCTGCGTACGGGCGTACCCGGTGTCTTGTCCTCGGGGAGGATCCAGAGACCATCGACCGTATCGGGGACACCGAGTTCGGAGGCGGAGCAGAGCATGCCGTTGCTGGCGTGGCCGCGCATTTTGCCCTCCTTGATGGTGAAATCACCGGGGAGCACGGAGCCGGGCAGCGCGCAGGGGACGAGGTCACCGACGACATAGTTGCTCGCGCCGCAGACGATCTGACGGAGGCTGCCTTCACCAGCATCGACTTGGCAGACATTGAGGTGGTCACTGCCCTCGACAGGAGTCTTCTCGATGACGCGGGCGACGACGACGCTGTCGTGGCTGATGCCGCGCTCGGTGATGCCCTCGACCTCGATACCGGCAAAGGTGAGCATATCGGAGATCTGCTGCTTGTCGAGGTGGTCGATCTTGATGTATTGGGAGAGCCAGTTGCGGGAGATATTCATATTAAAATCTGTGTGCTTGGATGGGGGTTGCGTGGGGTGGACTCTCTTTTTTTATTGGAACTGGGAGAGGAAGCGGATGTCATTCTCGATGAGTAGGCGGATATCGCGTATCCCCCAGCGAATCATCGCGAGGCGCTCCAGACCGATGCCGAAGGCGAAGCCTGTCATGCCCTTGTAGGTGTCCTTACCTGTTTGCTCGTCGATGTTTTCAAACACAGCGGGATTGACCATACCGCAGCCCGCGATCTCGATCCAGCGGGGAGCCTGACCTGCGGCTTGGAGCAGCACGTCGATCTCGAAGCTAGGCTCGGTGAAGGGGAAGAAATGGGGGCGGAAGCGCACAGCGGTCTCACTGCCGAAGAGTGCCTTGAGGAAGTACTCGAGCGTGCCCTTGAGCTCGCCGATGCTGACATCCTTGTTCACATAGAGACCCTCGATCTGGTTGAAGGCGGAGAGGTGGGTGGCGTCAATCGCGTCGCGGCGGAAGGCGGAGCCGGGGCAGATGATGCGGACGGGGGGAGCCTGCTTCTCCATGACGCGCGCCTGCACGGTGCTAGTCTGGGTGCGCAGCAGCTTGCCGCTGTCGAAGTAGAAGGTATCCTTCTCATTGCGAGCGGGGTGATCCTCGGGAGTATTGAGCGCGTCAAAGCAGTGCCACTCATCCTCGATCTCGGGACCATCGGCGAGGCTGAAGCCCATGCGGCGCAGGATGCGTACCGCCTCTTCGCGTACTTGGGTGATGGGGTGGACGCCGCCCTCGTGGATGCTGGCTCCGGGGAGCGTGATGTCGATGCCTGCGACAGCGGCGGCATCGAGCTCGACTTGGATGGCGTCGCGGCGTGCGTCAAGAGCGGTGGTGATGGTGCTGCGTGCTTCATTGAGCAGAGCACCGACAGCGGGCTTGTCTTCCTTGGGCACGTTGCGCATGCCTTGCTGAGCCTGGGTGAGGCTTCCTTTTTTACCGAGAATGCCCACGCGGGCTTCTTCGAGGCTCTTCATGTCCACCAAGGAGGCAATCAGGGTGAGTGCCTCAGACTGGATGCTAGCTATCTGCTCTTTCATACAAGGAGAAAATATAACCCTTTAGAAAAAAAAGTCAAGTCTGGAGAGACTCTCGATTCGATCATCGTGCTGTCATGTTTTCTCCCAGACGCCCGCGCGCGTTTCTCTCACGCATGATGCGCGCGAGATGTCCTCGCCTCGCGATCGCACCCAAGGGTGGGAAAAGTACTTGACCTCAGGCGCAAAAGCTTCTATCTTGGACACATGTCTAGGATAGCCGTATACGCGGGTAGTTTCGACCCGCCGACCAAAGGTCACCTCTGGATGATGCGCCAAGGGGCTCTGCTCTTTGACGAGCTCGTCGTCGCTCTCGCCGTCAATGCGGACAAGCCTGGCTACCTCACGATGGAGCAGCGGCGCGAGGTGCTCGAGGAGCTGCTCGTGGAGCTGCCGGGTAATGTGCGCCTCGCGGTCGTGGAGTACGGATTTCTCATTGATTTTGCTCAAGAGGCGCAGGCGACCTTCCTGCTGCGCGGTCTGCGCAATACGACGGACTTTGAATACGAAAAGACCATCGCGCGGATGAATGCGCAGATGGAGCAGCGTATTCAGTCGGTGTTCCTCATGGCTCCCAGTGAGTTCGAGCAGGTGTCCTCGTCCATCGTCCGCGGTTTTGTGGGCTTTCCCGGTTGGGAGCGCTGGGCGGAGGCCTGTGTGCCGCCTGCGGTCTGCGAGCTGCTCAAGAAGGTCAAGACCTCGGCCTAGTTTTTTTTCTTCCCTTTCTTTTATCCATTGTTAAAGTTCCTCACACCCGTTAATAAGATTATGAATAAGTACCTCATCCCCGGTCTCTTGGTCTCCCTCATCAGCACCGCCACTCTCTCCCCTCTCGCCGCCTCAGATGACGAGGCACGCAGTAGCAAAACGGCCTTTGACCGCGAGCGCGAGCGCGAGCTTGCCAAGAAGATCTCGCGCGCCGAGCTCGCCGATGCACGCGATGAGTTCAAGCTCGACATGGAGAACTACCGCGACATCCTCCAAGTGCTCAAAAAGATCCGCCACCAGGACGATGTCGCCGAGGGGCGCCGCGAGCTCAAGCGTCTGCTGCCCGAGTCCAACGAGACCTACGAGCGCATGGCGAATAATTCCCAAAAGGCAGACGATGACGAGGACGTGAATGAAGACACGCTGCCCGTCGGCGAGATCCGCGCCCAGCGCGCCTACGACCAGATCAAGCAGGAGTACCAGAAGGACTACGACAAGCTCATCGCCGCGCTCAGCGAGCAGCTGGAGCGTCTCTACGACTCGGATGTGCAGTCCTACGAGCTCACGCAGATGCTCGACCGCATTGATGAGGACATCGTCGGTGACACGGATGATTCGGACGAGTCGGATGATTCGGACGATTTGGATGACTCCGAGGATTGATTTTTATTTTAAGGCGCGAAACCATGATCTATTGGGACAACAATGCTACAACGCCGCTCGACCCCGCTGTCCTCGAGGCGATGCTGCCCTACCTACAGGAGCAGTATTATAATCCCTCGGCGAGCTACGGCCCGGCAAAGCGCGTGCGCGAGGCGATCGAGCAGGCGCGCGCTCAGGTAGCCGCGCTCATCGGCGCGGAGGCGGATGAGATCGTCTTTACCTCAGGGGGGACGGAGGCGAGCAACACGGCTCTCGCTCAGATGGGCGAGTGCCTCGCCTGCGCAACGGACCATCACGCGACGCTGAACTCACCCCACGTGCGCAGCCACTGCCCCGTCGACGCTCAGGGGCTGATCGATCAGGAGGCATGGAGAGAGCTCCTCGCACAGCATCAGGGCGCGACGCTGAGCTGGGCGAATGCCGAGACAGGCGTGGTGCAGGACCTCGCACGCCTCGCCGCCCTCAGCCGCGAGGCAGGGGTGCGCCTGCATGTGGATGCGGTGGCGACGGTGGCAAAGATGCCTATCGCGGTGCATGATTACCCCATTGACCTGCTCTCACTGACCGCGCACAAGATCCATGGACCCAAGGGTATAGGCGCGCTCTATGTGCGCCGTGGCGTGCCCTACCGCTCCTACATGCACGGCTCGAGCCATGAGTCGGCGCGGCGCGCGGGCACGGAGCATGTGGCGGGCATCATCGGATTCGGCGTGGCGGCACAGCGCGCGCTGGAGGAGGCCGCGAGCTACGCGCGGCTGCATGAGCTGCGCGATGTCTTCATCGCGCGCCTGCGGGCTGCGGGATGTGATCTCGTGGTGCAGGGGGGCGAGGCTCCGCGCCTCGGGTCGGTGGCGCATCTGCGCTTCCCCGGCGTCCGCGCGGAGTCGCTGTCGCTGCTGCTGGAGGCCTCGGGGCTGCTCTGCTCGGCGGGCTCGGCCTGCGCGAGTGCGAATCCACGCCCGAGTCATATCCTCACCGCGATGGGGCTGTCGGATACAGAGGCGCGCGAGGCGCTGCGTTTTTCATTTAATAGGAATCTGACGCTTGCCGAGGTCGAGCAGGGGGCGGATCTGGTCATCGCGGCACGGCAGCGCATCGCGGCGGTGCAGTCCATGCAGACAGGGCCGGTGATGGTGTACAAGCCCTGATCGCGGGGCGGCGCGCATTGCAGCTCTCTTGCCTCGCTCTCTTGCCTCGCTTTATTTCCTCGCTCTCTTGCCTTGTCGGATTTTCTCTCATTGCTCGCGCGTGCGCTCCGTGCGCTCCCAGCGCGTGCCCCGCTGAGCCTGCCACTCGTGGCGCTCATCGGGGTGCATCTGGGCTACGAGGAGCAGGCGGGCTTTTACCTCCTCCCCCTCCTCGCTCTCCTGCTGTGTGCTCGGCACAAGCGCGCCGCTCTCCTGCTGCTCTGCGTCCTAGCCGCGGGGCTGGCTGCTATCCAGCGGCATCATCTGAGCGAGACATGGCAGCGCGTGCATGAGCAGCTGCGCGATGCGCCTGAGCTGCGGCTGCGCGGCACTCTGGTGCGGGTGTCGTCCTACAGTGCTTTTTTAGAATTGGAACACGCAGCTCCTGTGAAGGTGGAGCTGCGGACTCCACACCCCGACACACTCGGGCAGCTCGGCGATCTCGTCGAGGTGGAGGGCGTCGCCTATGAGGCTCCGCTCAATGAGCTACCGGGCCGCTTTGATAGGCAGCACTGGCTGAGGACTCATGCGGTGGTGCGCTCGGTGGAGGTGGTGTCTATGCAGACGCTCGGGCGTCCTTTCTCCTGGGCGATGCTGCGCGGGGAGGCGGCGCGCTGGCGCGAGCGGCTGGTGCAGCACCTCATCGCGCCCCAGCAGGCGCAGGATGCGCGGCGTCAGGTGCTTGCGGCTCTCGTGCTGGGGGAGAGGGGGCAGGCGCAGCAGGAGACGCTGGAGCTCTTCCAATGGAGCGGCAGCTTGCATGCCTTTGCGGTGAGTGGCTTGCATGTGGGGCTCGTCGCGGGATTTCTTTGGTTGTTGCTACGCGTGACGCACGTCCCCTCGCGCTGCTGTGCGCTGGTGGTGCTCGTGCTGACAGGGGCTTATGTGCTGCTCACGGGCATGGCGGTGTCGTCGCTGAGGGCGTATCTGATGATGAGTCTCTTTCTGCTGGGCTTTGTCGCGAGGCGGCAGGTCTCACCGATGAATCTACTGAGTGGCACGGCTCTCATCACGCTGCTCATTGATCCCTTGCAGCTGCATCATGCGGGATTTTTGCTGTCTTTCGTCGTCTATGCGGCTATCCTCGCGGCGATGGGGCTCACGCGGCATGAGTCAGGGTGGATCGCTCCTGATGCGTACATCCCCATTGCTTACTACACGCGAGGCGAGCACAGGAGGAGCTCATGGGACAGGGCTCTGCGTGGCACGCTGCTCATCTCAGCCGCGGCATGGCTGGGCTCTCTGCCGCTGATGATGGGGCTGTTTGGCTCATGGAATGCGCTGGGGATGCTGACCAATATCCTCATCACTCCCCTACTCCCTCTCGTCATGGGCAGCGGACTGCTGCTGCTGCTCTGCGCGCCTGTGCCGTGGCTGGGCGCGCTCGTGGATGCGGTGGCGCTGGAGTGTGCGGGCTGGCTGCTGGCGGTGGTGGGCTGGGCGGCGGCCTTGCCAGGGGCTTATCTTCCTGCGCAGCCTCCCGCTGAGGAGGGGAGCTTGATGGTGATGGATTTAGGCTTTGGCAAGAGTGCGACGATGCTGGGCAACGGGGGGCTGCTGCTCATGGAGGGCAATGAGACCTCGGCGCGCTGGCGCGTCCGCCCTGCGCTCTTCGCCTCGGGCTACGAGCCGCGGCTCGCCCTCGCTCTGCCTGCATCACGTGATCAGCAGCTCAGGCTCGACGCGCTGCGCGCGCTCTGGCCGCGCATGCAGTCTCTCACCCTCACGGCGCGCGCGGCGCCGCGGCATTTTCATACCGCGGGCAACGAGCAGCTCAGCTGGACGCTCTACCCCGCGCAGCCCGTCCACGAGCGGCGCGCCTCGGCTGATGATCGCGCACCTCTCGTCCTCTGGCGAGCAGGAGGCAGCAGGCTGCTCTACATCGGCAATGCCTCTGCCGCCACGCTGGACTACTGGCGAGCGCAGGGTGTCGCGCTCGAGGCGGAGAGCATCATTCTGGGCTACAATAAGACGCAGCCCATCCTCGATGTGCAGTGGCTGCTCGATCTCGGTGCCCAGCGTGTGATCTTGCTCCCCGCCTTCCCTGCTGAGCTCGATGGGATATTCACCGCAGAGCTCCCCCTCCTACGTGCGCCCAAGCGGGGGGCTCTCCAAGCAGAGATTTTTTTTGCGAGGTGAAGTAATCACGATCTGCGTACTTGATATGATGATTTTGACTGCGCGTTACTCGTCCCATTATGCTCCCTCATGTGGCTGCTCTCGCCAATCATGGCGCGGGTAGCGCCCCGCGAGGTCTTTTCTCATCTGTGTATAGCCTGACTTCCAAAAAGAAGCCAGATCGCTGGTGACTTGATAGGGCCGCTGATTCGGGGCGAGGATCTCCACCAGACAGCGGATGCGCCCCTCGGCTATGGTCGGTGTCTCACACACCCCAAAGAGCAGCTGACACTTCAGCCCAAAGCAGGGTGTGCCATCCTCACGGTATAGGAGCTTCACCTCACGCCCATTGGCGAGCTTCAGACTGCGCGGCGCATAGCGGTCTAGACAGTCGCGCTGCCATGGCGAGAGCCACTCGCGCAGGATAGGCAGCAGTGGGCGATTCTCAATTTCCTTCAGACTGGTCGCCCCCTCGCAGAGCATGGTGAGCGCGACCTGCTTGTCCTCCTCGCCAAAGCTGGGCAGCTCGAGCTCAGGCATGGCTGTACGCAGACAGTGGAGGCGATTCACCCACTGGATGACGTGACCATCCCATGATTTGAGCGGCGTTTTTCCCTTGATGAGCTCCGAAGCCAGTATCTCTGCTGCCGCCGCGGCATCGGGCTTGCCCTGCTCCTGCTCATGGATGAGCAGCTCGTCGCGGTAGAGCAGCTGGCGGCTGTTGATGACTCGCTTGCGGCTGCTATCGTACTGGGCACAGTCTCGCGTGGTCAAGTCGAGCTCCCCGAGTAGCTCCTCCTCTATCATCGTGCAGCGCGAGAGCCGGATCTCCACGCTGCGCGCGCCCACCTCGAGGATCTCGGCCGCGTGGAATAGGCTCTCCACGCCAGTCTTGCTCGCTCTCGTGTCTCGCTTGCGCGCGACGACGCTGCTTGACTCCAGCTTCCCCGCTTTCTTCCCCAGCAGGCGCGCGGTCTGGGTCGCACGGCTATTCACCACGCAGAGGTGCTCGGGCATGGAGGCGATGAGCGCGCTCGTGATGGCGCGGCGATGGCGGTCAAAGTCGGGCTCCTGCCGCGCCATACCCAGCTGGCGGTAGCTCTGCGCGATCTCGCGTGCCGCGCGTGCAGAGATGCCCAGTGCCGTGCAGCTGCGGCTGTCGTAGCGCGCGCTGATGGCGGCGCGTAGGGCGCGCCACTCGGCTTGGAAGTCGCTGTAGTCGTCGGGCTCGTAGAGCTTCTCCGAGAGTCCCTCGGCGCGCGCGATGCGCTCGCCTCCCATGAGTGCCGCGATGGCGGCCATCTCGGCGGGGCAGCGAGCTTCCTTCCCCGCGACCATGAGGCGCGCGAGGATGGGGGGCAGTGGGTACTGGCGCATCTGCTCGCCGAGGGGGGAGAGCGCACCTCGCTCCGTGATGGCGCCGAGCTCCTCGAGGCTGCGCCATGCCTGAGCCGCCGATGTGGGGTTAGGGGCTTCTGGCCAGGGGAATGATTGGATACTGCCCTCGCCCTCGAGTCCCACGCAGCCCCAGGCGAGGAGATTGAGCAGCGCCGCGCTGAGGTCGGCGCGATGCACCTCGGGCGCGGGGAAGGGGGCGCGCCTCTGCTGCTCACTCTCACTCCAGAGGCGCAGGCAGCGTCCCGCCTGCACGCGCCCTGCACGCCCTGCGCGCTGGTCTGACTGTGCCTGTGAGATGCCGACGAGGTGCAGGCTCGCGAGTCCGCGCGCAGCTTCCCAGCGTGATTCGCGCACGAGCCCGCTGTCGATGACGAGCCGCACGCCCTCGATAGTGAGTGAGGTCTCGGCTATATTGGTGCTCAGGATGACGCGCGGCCGCGCGCCGAGCTGCACCGCATCGCGCTGCTGCTCGGGGGTGAGCTGCCCATGCAGGGGGAAAATATCCCAATCATGCAGGCAGCGCAGGCGGCGCAATGCCTCCTCACTGCGGCGTATCTCATGGCTACCAGGGAGGAAGACGAGGATGTCGCCCTGCTCCCCCTCGCTGATGGCGTCACTGATCGCCTCCGCGACGAGATCCCAGATGGGGGGCACCGTCATCGCGCCGCGTGCATCGCGGCGAGGCAGGGGGCGACGGTAGGCGATATCGACAGGATAGAGCCTCCCCTCGGCTTGGACGAGGGTGGCCTGCGGGAGGTAGTCTTGGAGCTTGTCGAGCTCGAGGCTCGCCGACATGACGACGATGCCGAGATCAGGGCGTGTGCTCGCCTGCATCTGGAGGGCGCGCGCGAGGCAGAGATCCGAGGAGAGGCGACGCTCGTGTACCTCATCAAAGATGATGGCGGAGATGCCCTCTAGCTGCCCGTCGCGTCCCATCCATCGCTCCAGCACACCATCGGTGATGAAGAGAACTGAGGTCCAGTCGCGGTACTTGCTCTCATGGCGCACGGCATAGCCGACCTCGTCGCCGAGCTTGCACGGCCACTGCTGCGCCACATAGCCCGCGAGGAGGCGCGCCGCTAGGCGACGCGGCTGCACGACGAGCACCATGCCGCGGCGCGTGCAGCCCGCCTCGTGGAGGTAATGCGCGACGCGCGTCGATTTCCCCGAGCCTGTGGGGGCGCTGAGCAGGAGGCAGAATCCAGATTGCTGGGCAGCAGCGATGATGGTCTCACGCTGCTGCTCGATGGGGAGAGTGAGGGTCGAGGACATGCTCTCGATGATAGCGCATGCTGACTCAAAAGGCAATCATGGCATGCTCCCGCCCGCTAAGAACACTCCAATATATGCTGCAAGTCCAGCACCGACAGGCGGCGCGGATCGTAGGCGAAGAGCTCGGAGAGCTGCTGCTGTGTCAGCTGAGCGAGGCTGGCGCACTGCTCCATGCTCAGGCAGATGCCTAGGTCGCGCAGCTGCGCCCCCTCCTCTAGCTGGCAGTGCTTGAGCAGCCTCGCCAGGCTATCGAGAAAGTCCTCGGGGTGCCGCGCAGCGCGCCCCGTGAGCTCCTTGTTGAGCTTCTGGAATCGCTTTGGCGTGACATCGGCGAGATGCGCGAGGTAGCAGGGAGCGAGGGCGACGAGGAGGCTATCGCGTGAGACCTGCGGGTAGAGCTGCGCGAGTGTCTCCACGAGCGCACGCAGCGAGAGTCGGCGCGCGCTCATCTCGGCGGTCTGCGCGAGCTGGCAGCCCAGCGCCACCTTCTCACGGCTCTTGCGATGCGCTCCTTCCTTCACGCAGCGGGGGAGGTACTTCCCGAGTAGCTTCACACTCTTGAGCGCATAGATCTCGCAGAGAGGGTTGCTCTCGGTCGAGAGATAGGCCTCGATGGCACGGATACAAGCTCCCAGCCCCTGCAGGGCCGTCGCGCGCGGCGAGAGATGCATCGTCAGCTCCGCATCAATGATGCTCACCGAGGCGGGCAGGTCATCTGTAGGCAGCGTGAGCTCGAGCTGCTCCCAGCAGGGCGACGGGCATCCCTCAGTGGCAGCTGACGGCTCATGCACATAGACAGGGATGGATAGGAGGGAATGGGAGTACTCCGCACCCCGCGCTGCCGCGATCTCACGGCTACGCCTATCGCCGAGCGCGATTAGCAGTGTCTTGTAGGGCAAGACATACTCACGCCCTTCCTCTGCAATATCATAACGAATCCCCCGTGCCTCGAGTCCCGCAGTCAGGCGCGCGAGAAAGCCCAGCTCCTCCATGAGAGGACGTGGAGAGACGATGAGATGCGCATGCTCCACGTGATCGAGCAGCTCCAGCTGCGCAATCTCCCGAAGCTCTCCAAAACCAAAACGCAGCGGACGATTGCTACCAGATGATAAATAAGCTTGATTCATGTCTATCATCCTAGCATAGACGCCACCCGCTGCGCAAGTACCAATATGTGACTAAGTGCTCACGAAGAGGCTATAGGGAATCTTGCAAAATTAGTTCTGGAAAATTGTAGATTTCGAAAATGAGCGACACAGCACGTCTTTTGCAGCATTTTGGCGAGAATTCGCGGCTTTTTGGGCACTCCGTCAGAATCGTATCGTGACCACAGTCGCTTCATACCAAGG
>CAYJID010000052.1:0-12294 GCA_964370135.1 uncultured Akkermansia sp.
AATTCGTGAAAAATCCAACTCTAAAATCATCTCAAAATCTTACCTCGCGAGAAAAGAAGCCCCCTATATTATATAACTATTCACATAACTATTCGCATCTATGAATAACTCTGCTTATACCACGTCACGGGCGCGCCTTCTGGGCTACGCCGCACTCATCACACTCGCCACCCTCTCTCCTCTCCACGCCGCGCCCAAGCAGACCACAGGCGTCGTGCAGGGCGTCACCCTCGTGGGTGAGCCTGTGAAGGCGGGGCAGATGGCACCCGACTTCCGCGCGCAGCTGGCTGACGGGAGTGAATTCAAGCTCTCTGACCTGCGCGGTCGCACGGTCATTCTGAGCATCTTCCCCTCGATCAACACGGGCGTCTGTCAGGTGCAGACGCGCAAGTTCAACGAGAAGGCCGCGGGACTCGGTGAGGGCATCGTCGTCGCCTCGCTCGCACGCAACACGGGGGCAGATTTTGAGAAATTCTGCGCCACGGCAGGCATTGACAAGCTGCTCAACATCTCGGATCTCGCCTACGGTGAGTTCGGCGACAAGTACGGCTTCCGCATGGCGAACTCACAGTGGCTCGCACGCGGCATCGTCGTCGTCGACCCCGAGGGCAAGATCGCCTACATCGAGTACACCCCCTCACTGGGCAAGCAGCCCAATTACGACGCCACGCTCAAGGCCGCACTGACTAGCGCGGGTGGTGATGCCTTTGTCCTGCAGCCTCTCCCCTACGAGCTCGACGCCCTAGCACCCGCTATCTCCAAGGAGACGATGAGCTTCCACTACGGCAAGCATCTAGCAGGCTACGTAAAAAACCTCAATAAATTGGTAAAAGGAACGCCCGACGCGGACAAGGATCTCGAGACACTGGTCAAGACGAGCAAGGACGCGATCTTTAACAACGCGGGCCAGATCTACAACCACCGCCTTTACTTTGGCAATTTTGCCCCTGCCGCGCAGGCGCAGAAGGCACCCACGGGCGATCTGCTCAAGAAGATCGACGAGAGCTGGGGCAGCCTTGAGGCATTCAAAGCCGCCTTTGAGAAGGCAGGGATGAGCCGCTTTGGCTCAGGCTGGGTCTGGCTGAGCGTCACACCCAAGGGCAAGCTCGTCATCAGCACGACGGCGAATGCAGACTCCCCCCTGACACAGGGCGACACCCCCATCATCGGCATCGATGTGTGGGAGCATTCCTACTATCTCGACTACCAGAACCGCCGCCTCGACAGCCTCAAGGCAATCTGGACTATCCTCGACTGGAAAAAAGTCGAGGCGCGTTATCACAAGGTCCTAGCGGACACACTGATGAAACATCATACCTCATAGGCGTCGCTCTAAGTATAACAAACAACTAACAAAGCTATAATCCGCGTAGGGGAAGAGAAGACGTCATGAATTGCGCCTGATTTTCCCCTACGTCGTTGAGGTCATGAGAGCCCTGCGAGGCGTCCCACGAGCTAGATCAGGCCAAAAATCAAACGGATCTCAAGCTCTGCTTGACAAGTCGCAGCTCATGGATACAATGCCTGCATGCGTATCAGTTTCATCGGATGTGGTCATATGGGAGCAGCCCTCGCTCTCGGGATGGGGCGTGCTCCAGAAGCCCTCAGCTTTCACCTCTGCAACAGGAGCCCACAGAAGGCGCAGCAGCTCGCGCGCGAGCTCACCGACCTAGGGCATCACGTGCGCGTCTATGATGAGGCTCTGAGCGCGGCGCAGGATGCGGATGTGCTCATCCTCGCGGTCAAGCCATGGGACATTCTGCCCATGCTCCAGACGCTCTCTGCTCTGCTGGCGACACGCCCCCTGCTGGTGATCTCGCTCGCCGCAGGCGTCGCGCTCGCGCAGATGCAGGCAGTACTCCCCGAGGATGCCGCCTGCCGCCTCATGCGCGCCATGCCCAATACGCCTGTGCGCGTCGGCGAGGGCGTCACAGCCCTGCTACGCGCTAGCAGTGCCAGCGACGCGGATGTAGCTCTCTGTGAGACGCTATTCGCCTCGACGGGGACGGTGATCGAGCTCTCAGATGAGGAGCAGATCCATGCCCTCATCGCGCTGGCGGGCAGCGCGCCCGCCTACTTCTTTGACCTGCTCGATAGCATGGCCACAGCTGGCGCGCAGCTGGGCATCCCGCGCGAGCAGGCACTGCTCATGGCAGCGCAGACCATGCGCGGAGCCGCAGCGCTCCAGCTCGCCTCAGATGAAGATCCAAAAGCCCTGCGCAATGCTGTCACCTCCCCTCAGGGGACGACACTCGCCGCCCTGCGCAAGCTCCACGCGCTGGGGGTGAAGGAGGCCTGGCAGCAGGTGCTCCACGCCGCCCACGACAGATCCCGCGAGATGGAGAAAGAGCGACGCACGCAGAAATAAGACAAGCACCCTCACCCACGACAAAAAAGAAAGACAGAAAATATGTTTGAGTTTGATCCCGATACTCTACAGCAGGCACTACGCGACACCCAGACATGGAGTGATCATTGGCTATTCTTCCTCTGCACTATACTCGCCACCGTGACGGGCTCTCTCGCGGGGGCGACCGCCTCGACACGCGTGCGCATGGATATCTTTGGCGTGATCTGCTGCGGGGTGATTGCTGCGCTAGGCGGTGGGACGACGCGCGACATCATGCTCAGCGGCCACACAGATATGGAGGGCAATCCCATCAGCATCTATTGGACGATGGCGTCGGGGGTAATCTACCTCAAGGTAGCGATCGCCACGGCCTTTTTCGTGTTCTTCATCTCACGTCGCTACGCCTTCCCCGTCGGTACGATTCGCGTGGCGGATGCGCTGGCGATGGCCTTTTTCACCATTATTGGCATGTCCAAAGCACAGCTGGCGGGCGCTGATACGGTCGTCTGCATCGTCATGGGCACCTGCACAGGGGTCGCGGGCGGTATCCTGCGCGACGTGCTGACAGGCAATGTGCCCTTTGTCTTCCGCCCCGGTGAGCTCTACGCGACCCCGGCAATCAGTGGCTGCCTCGCCTACTGCGGGATGCAGATGCTCTCTGTGCCGCATTGGATTTGCTACTTTGGCTCGATTTTCTTAATCTTTGCCATGCGCATGATCGCCGTGTATGGGAATTGGAAGCTGCCCGCCTATCGTCCTCTCTTTGAGACAGTCAAGCCTGAGATTGATGATCATCACGGGGAGGAGAAAAAGTAGCTTTTCTTTTGCGTTAAATTTGCTAGGATAGTGTGATGATTCCCCTGCGACTTGTATCCCTCTCTGCTCTCTTGCTGCCTCTGAGCTCCGCGCAGCAGGCGACTCCGTCGACTCAGTCGACTCCTCCGCCCGCCAGTGCGCAGCAACAGGCGGCGCAGGATGAGCAGGCGCAGCGGCGCGCGCAGGAAATCCGCCTGCGTCAGGCGGGAGCGCAGCAGAAGCCGCGCCTGACCTCGGAGCTCGGAGTCTTTACCGTGATGAGCGATGACACCCTGCGCGCGGGGGCGATTGCGTCGCGCGCCGATGACATCCACCGCCACCTCCAGCAGCTCATCGCGCTGCCGGGCAAATCGCAATATATGATCCTCATCGAGCTCATTGGCGACACGCGCGCGCTCCCCGTACTCCAGCCCTACCAGATGAGCATCGACATGCTCGACGACGCGTCCATCGTGCGGCTCAATATCCATGTGGGTGGCGGGATAGACGTACGCGAGCTGCATCGCGCCATCGTGCGCGCGAGCCTCTATGAGTACGCGCTGCGTTCTATTGATCTTGCCGCTTATGATGGAGAGTCCGAGCTGAGGATGCCGCTGTGGCTGAGCTCGGGCATCGAGCAGGCGATTCTATGGCGCGGGGGGCGTCTGGATCGAGCCATGTTCAAGGAGCTCTTCCAGCGATCGGACATCCTCAGTGTGAAGAATATCCTCAGCCTCGCGGAGCGCAGCACCCTCGATGTGAGCACGCAGCAGCTCTTTGACGTCTCCTGCGCCGCGCTGATGCTCAGCTTGATCGCGCAGGAGGGCGGCAAGCAGGCCGTGCTGGCGATGGTGAAGGATGGGCTCAGTGTGCAGGGTGAGGCGGACAAGGCACTCATGGCCTACTTCCACGAGCTGGGGCTGGATGACGCCGCCCTGCAAAAGTGGTGGGCACTGGAGCTCGCCAACATGGCCGCGCCCAACCTCATGGAGAGCATGACCCCACTCGAGACCGAGGCGATGCTCTCTGATGCACTCATCGTCTCACGCATCGACGGCGATACGGGTCGACTGATCCAGACGAGTGTCGATAGCGTCACCCAGCTCATGGAGCAAGATGACTGGCGCAACTACCTGCCCTATATCCAAAATAAGTTAACACATCTCAACATGCGCGCCTTCCCCGGCTACCGCCCCATCATCGCGGAGTACCAGCGCATCCTCACGCTCATGCTCACGGAGGATCAGTCTAGCAAGATCACGCCTCTCATCCAGCCGCTCATGCAGCTACGCGCCTCCTATCGCACGGCGACGGCGCGCGCGCGCGATTACCTCGACTGGTATGAGATGACGCATGTAGGCGGAGAGATGAGTGCGAGCTTCTTGCAGTACCTGCGCATGCGCGCGCTGCTGCGAGAGCAGCAGAAGCCGCTTGATACGCATATGGACCGCTACCTGCGCGATATCGAGCTACTCATGGGATTGGACTCGGGCGAGGATATCCCACAGAGTATGATGAAGTCACCTCTCACCCCTGCTTCACACTGATGGCTCCACGCAAGATGAAAAAAAAGCCCAGCAGCACGCAGTCCTCCACACCCGACCGCGCGCATGAGCTCGAGCAGCGCGCGCTAGGCTATCAGCGCATCTGTGGCATCGACGAGGCGGGGCGCGGTCCGCTCGCAGGCCCTGTGGTAGCAGCGGCGGTGATCCTGCCTGATGATTATGTGCTGGAGGGCTTGACGGATTCAAAGAAGCTCACGGCGAAGCGTCGAGAGCTGCTCTACACCCAGCTCATGAGCGATGAGCGCGTCACCAAGAGCATCGCCGAGGCCACGGTCGCCGAGATCGATCAGCTCAATATCCTGCGCGCAACCCATCTCGCGATGCGTCGCGCGGCTGAGGGCTTGGAGCCGCAGGTGGACTGCTGCCTCATTGACGGGCTGCCTCTGCCCGAGTTTCCCTTCCCGCATGAAGGGGTGGTGAAGGGCGATGCGAAGAATCTCAGCATCGCTGCCGCCAGCATCCTTGCGAAGGTGACGCGCGATCACCTCATGCAGCAGCTCGACGCGCTCTACCCCGCTTATGGATTTGCAAAGCACGCGGGCTATGGCACAGCGCAGCATCTACGCGCGATCCATGACCATGGCATCACGCCTCACCATAGGCGTAGCTTTGGCCCGGTGTCGCAGATGAGCCTCGATCTCGGATTTTTTTGATCCATGATCGCCTACCATCACCGAGTCGCGGCGCACCTGCGCCTGCTCCATCGTCTGCGCGTAAGCTTTCCGCGAGATGAGTCTCATTTGAGTGCCTGGATAGGTCAGTATGGGGAGTATGCTGCCGCCTCGTGGCTGCGCGCTCAGCGACAGCGTATCCTACGGCAAAACTTCCGCCACCGTGGAGGCGGCGAGATAGACATTGTGAGCCGAGACGGCGACACACTCGTCTTCTGCGAGGTCAAGACGCGCCGCTCTCGCGATGCGGGAGCACCCGCCCGCGCGGTCAATCAGAAGAAGCGTGAGCTGCTACGCCGCGCCGCTCAGGACTGGTTGGGCAGCCTCAGAGCGCATCAGAAAAACATCCCCTACCGCTTCGACATCGTCGAGGTTATCCTCACGCAGGGCGCGCGCCCACAGCTAAAACTCCTCCCCGATGCCTTTGGGAGTCACGAGGGAGAGAGGTCGATGGTCTTCGGTTTCGATAGAACGAATCATTCTTACGGGAGCTTTTAATTTCTCGCGAGGCGCTATGAGTGCTTTTCGTGAAGTGGTTTTCTACCTTGCCTTGGCTTAGAATGACGAGAAGTTAGTCTTTTTACTACTACTACTACGGTAGTTATTGAAACAAAGTAAGTGTGCCAGATCAGCAGTCACTATTGCCAGCGTAATAAAGGAGGCTTCTAAATTCTCGCCATTCTAAATAAGCAAATACAGAAAATCGCTTTTCGAGGCAGCTTTTGAGAAAATAGAAGCACCCTCAAGCAGCATACGAGAAAAAAACGGCATAATGACAGAGATTTTCTGAAAAAGTGGTTAGAAAAGGACAGAAATTATGCTTTCCTTCCACAAAGGGATATGCTAGAATGAGCGCAGAAGCTACACATATAGCCCACTCAAACAACGATTCTAGCATGAACACGACGAATGACACCCCAACAGCCGATCCGCACGTAACGAAGATGACTGGAGCTGCCGCTCTCGTACAAAGCCTTGTACGCGAGGGCGTCAACGTCGTGTTTGCCTACCCCGGTGGAGCCAGCATGCCCATCCACCAAGCTCTGAGTGCCGAGAGCTCGATTCGCACAATTCTGCCCCGCCACGAGCAGGGGGGAGCCTTTGCCGCTGAGGGCTATGGTCGCGCGACAGGACAGGTAGGCGTTTGTATCTCAACCTCTGGTCCCGGTGCGACGAACATGATCACACCCATCGCCGATGCCTACTTGGACTCTATCCCCATGGTCGCCATCACGGCACAGGTGGGTAGTGCCATGATTGGCAGCTCCGCGTTCCAAGAGACAGATGTCTTTGGCATGACTGCTCCCATCGTCAAGCATAGCTACCTTGTGACGGACGCTTATGACATCCCTCGCATCATTCGCGAGGCCTTTTATATCGCGCGCACGGGACGTCCAGGTCCTGTCGTGATTGATATCCCTAAGAATTTCCAAGAGCAGCTCATTGAGGCTGATCTGAATCCCGCGATGGATCTGCCTGGTTACCAGCCAACGATCGCGCTGGCCACCGAGGCTCTCGATGACATCATCCCCATCCTGCTCTCGGCGAAGCGTCCTGCGATCTATGCAGGCGGTGGAGTGGTGATTGCCGAGGCTGCCGCTGATCTGCTCGAGTTCGCCGAGCGCGCGCAGTATCCCGTCGCAACGACGCTCATGGGCATCGGCGCGATGCCTGAGGATCACCCCCTGTCGGTGCGCTGGTTGGGGATGCACGGTGCTGTGTACGCGAATAATACGGTGAATGAGGCCGACGTCGTGCTCGCCATCGGTGCTCGCTTTGATGACCGTGTGACGGGTGCTGTAGCAGGCTTCTGCCCCCATGCGACCATTATTCATATTGATTACGATGCTGCTGAGCTCAATAAGAACAAGCGCGTCGCCCACGCGATCCGCTCCGATGCAGGGGAGGCTCTCCGCTATCTGAATGCCCGTCTCGCCGAGCTGGGTCACGAGCGACGCGAATACGACCTAGAGATGCGCAGCGAGTGGTTCGGCATCATCGAGCAGTGGAAGCAGAACTTCCCCTTCTTCTACGAGACGCGCCCTGGTCAGATCGCACCTCAGCATGTGATTGAGCAGCTACATGCGCTGACAGCGGATACGGATCTGCTCATGACGACAGGAGTCGGTCAGCACCAGATGTTTGCAGGACAGTTCTACCGCTTCCAGAAGCCACGCCTGTTCTCCACCTCGGGTGGTCTCGGCTCCATGGGCTACGGTCTCGCTGCCGCTATGGGGGCTCACGTAGCACGCCCCGAGCTGCCTATCGTCAATATAGATGGAGATGGCTCCTTCATGATGAATATTCAGGAGCTTGCAACTATCAAGGTGGAGCGCATGCCCATCAAGAATATCATTCTCAACAACCAGCATCTCGGCATGGTGGTGCAGTGGGAGGATCTCAAGTACGATTCGAATCGTGCGAATACCTTCCTCGCCGATCCCAATCAGGATTATGACCCCACGCACCAGCAGCTTGATCTGCTCTATCCCGACTTTACAACGATTTGCGCTGGCTTCGGTATCACCTGTGAGCGTGTCGTAGATCCCACCGAGCTTGTGCCAGCCCTCAAGCGCATGCTTGCCTCGGAGGAGGCCTACGTCCTCGACGTCATGGTTCCCTACGATGTGCATGTCCTTCCCATGATTCCTGGTGGCATGGGATACCGCGATGTCGTTCTCGAGCGCATCGCTGGCGACGGCAAGGGTCGCCGAGCCTCTGAGCTTGGGAAAGAAATCCCCTCAGCCCTCTAAACAACTACCCCCGCTCTCTGCTGAATGCCGCTAAGACATTCAGCAGAGCTTTTGTGTCATGGTCGCCCAAATCATCAAAACACTCGCCCTGCTTGTCCTCCTCGTGGTCTTCGCGATCACCATGGGGGCTTATGCATCTGATGGAGCTACGACTCCAGTCCTCATTCTTGCTGCACTAGTCGGTCTCTTTATCCTGAACTGGCTGGGGACGCGCTCGTGGATGCTCATCATCTTGCTTCCCCCCGTTATGAGCTACCTACCGCTGGGGAAGCTGGCGGTGCTTGAGCCTGGCTACTTGATTGCGACGGGCGTGTTGGTGTATTGGTTCATCCTTTACGCCATGGGGCAGGCCAAGTTCACATGGCGAGGCGTGTTTGCGGTAGATGTGTTTATTTTTCTCATCTTCGCCTACTTCATTAGTTCATTTATACGCAATCCTGTAGGTATTGCGATGCTGAGTATTGAGACGGAGTATGTGGGGGGCAAGGAGTATGCCACCTGTCTGTTTGCAACTGCTTTCTATCTTGCTATCTCTGTGATTCCTATTACGCGAGAGAATCTCAGGGTGGCGATGAAATGGGCGATGGTCTTGACGGCTGCCTCCTCCATTTTCTCAACGACTCGTAGTGTAGAGAGTACAGGGCTTGCTTCTACGATCGAGGGTGCTGAGACCACACGTTTTGAGATGCTTGTAGGATTAGGCCTGACGATCGTGGCTCTGTGCCTTTCCTATGCCTCGCCTGTGCGTATTATGTTGATATGGTGGCGTAGTGGGTTGGTTGTGATAGGTATACTTATGATTCTGATCTCTGGCTTTCGTGAGTATCTAGGGCGAATTGGCATGGCGTTCATGGTTACTTCCTTCATCTACAGGCAATTTATCATGACTCTCATCATTGGGGTCGCTTGCTATGCCTGTGTGCTCTTCCTGAGCAATGAGAAGATAATTTTGAACTTCCCCCATGGCGTGCAGCGTGCCCTTTCCATCTTGCCGGGTGTAGAAATTGAGCAACAAATCCAATCTGGAGCAGACCACTCCAGAGAATGGCGTTATGAAATGTGGGAATGGGCAGAAGATCCGCGCCTAGGCTATATTAAGAACTACACTTGGGGGGATGGCTTTGGTCTTTCTGTAGATTATTTGCGCTTGCAAAAGATCCGACAGAATCGCGGCCAGCTCCAAGTAGGTGAACAAGAGTTTTTTGCTGAAACAGGCACATGGCACAGTGGACGACTGGTCTTTATTCACCGATTAGGCTATGTGGGGCTCTATCTCTTTGGTATAACTTCTCTATTCTTCAGCTTTTTCATCGTGCGTACCTGCATGATCTATAGGCATCATCCTATCTTCCCCTACCTGATGTTCGCATCCTTTTGGACGATTCCTAATCTTTTTATTACCTTCTTCTCAGTAGGACGCCCAGACAGAGTATTTACTGAATATTATATATTTGGTTTGGTTAAAGTACTCTATTGCATGGCCAAGGAGAAGGGCGAAGTAAGCCCGTTGCTCTTTGGGAAAAAGAACTATGTGCCACTGCTGATTAAGGAGCAAAAGCCTGCACATTGATTCCTATATCAAAGCACAACAAGGGCAGTAGCTGAAACTACTGCCCTTGTTGTGTTGTTTTTTTTAAAACGCTGAGTCGCCTTATTCGCCGCGTAGCGCAGCAATAAGCTCGGGTTTGATCTCTTCCCAAGGCAATCCATCACGGCCAAAGTGACCGTAATTCGTGCTCGCGGTGAATAGAGGACGCTTAAGCCCGAGAGCAGACACGATATCTGCGGGTTTGAAGGAGAAAACCTTGGCGATGCGCTCTGCAATCTCCTCCGAGCTCAGACCTGCTCCATCATAACGATGGGCGTCTACCATGATGGAGACAGGATTCGCCATCCCGATCGCATAGGCTAGTTGCAATTCGCATGTATCTGCGAGCCCAGCCGCCACGACGTGCTTTGCCACCCAGCGGCACATGTAGGCGCTGGAGCGATCCACCTTGGAAGAATCCTTACCCGAGAAGGCGCCGCCACCGTGACGTCCCTTGCCACCGTAGGTATCGACTATGATCTTGCGTCCCGTCAGCCCCGAGTCACCATTGGGACCACCGACGACGAAGCGGCCTGTAGGGTTAATATAAAACTGCGTGTCCTCCGTGATGAGTTCCGCAGGAATGACACGGCGGATGAGCTCCTCGCAGAAGCTACGAATCGTCGCGATATCGACATCCTCAGTATGCTGGGTACTGAGCACCACGTTGACCACGCGCTCAGGGCGACCGTGATCATCATGCTCGATGGCGACTTGGCTCTTGCTATCGGGGCGCAGCCAGGCGACTTCCCCTGTGCGGCGCACGCGCGTGAGCTCGGCCATGATACGGTGGGCGAACATGATGGGGGCTGGCATGAGCTCAGGCGTCTCATTGGAAGCGTAGCCAAACATGATGCCTTGGTCGCCAGCACCCTGCTCTGAGCCATCCTTGCCCTCGGCACTGACGGCATCCACCCCTTGCGCGATGTCGGGGCTTTGCTGAGAAAGAAGCACCTGCAGATCAAAACTCTTCGCGTTGAATACAGGGTCATCATGCTCATCGCGGTAGCCGATCCGATAAATGGTATCTCGCACAATGCTCTCAAAGTCGAGAACAGCCTGCGTGCGGATCTCGCCAGCGAGGATGACGTGATTATCCTTGACCAGTGTCTCACAGGCGACGTGGCTTTCGGGATCCTGCGCGAGGCAAGCATCGAGGACAGCATCAGAGATGCTATCGGCGACCTTGTCTGGGTGACCCTCACCCACGGATTCGGAGCTGAAAATATGACGTTTGTTCATTAGTGATGTTATCTATAGATGGGGTAATGATACAGATTTGCATCACAATTGTAAAGACCCATTGCTGACACACCAGCATGGCCTCATGGGATGGGGGTTGACTTTGCTCGCAGAATGCGTACAATAAGAGGCAACATGCTTTCCAAACGCATCATCCCCTGCCTCGATGTGACGAACGGCCGCGTCGTCAAAGGAACCAACTTTGTCAACCTCCGTGACGCGGGCGACCCCGTCGAATGCGCCATCGCCTACGACAAGCAGCAGGCAGACGAGCTCGTCTTCCTCGACATCACCGCCTCCAGCGATGGGCGCGCCACCATGATCGACGTCGTGCGGCGTACTGCTGCACAATGCTTCATGCCACTCACCGTCGGCGGAGGCATCCGCACCGTGGATGATATGCGACAGATGCTCCATGCGGGCGCGGACAAAGTATCGGCGAATACCGCCGCCATCCACCGCCCCGAGCTCATCAGTGAAGGGGCGAACGCCTTTGGCAGCCAATGTGTCGTCGCCGCCATTGACGCAAAACGCTGGAGTGATACTGAGTGGCGCGTCTCCACCCATGGCGGGCGCCAATTCATCGAGCTTGACGCCATCGAATGGGCGCGCGAGGTCGAGAGGCTCGGAGCTGGAGAGATCCTGCTCACCAGCATGGACGCTGATGGTGCTAAGACAGGCTACGACATCGAGCTGACACGCCGCGTGAGCGAAGCGGTGAAGATCCCCGTCATCGCTAGCGGAGGAGCGGGTAACCTCGAGCACATGGTTGACGTCCTTCAGCAAGGCAAAGCCGACGCCGTACTAGCTGCCTCCATCTTCCACTTTGGAGAATACAGCGTCGCCCAGGCCAAGGCACACTTTGCCCAATGCGGCATTCCCGTGCGTCCTATGGTCTGACCTCCGTAGCTCTTTAGCTGGCTTCTAAATTCCCGTTACTCTTAATAAGTTAATCGGAAGGCTCGCGCCGCGAGGCAGCGTTTGAGCGCTTTCCATCTGGATTTCTCCCGAATTCACGTCTCAGAGGACACTCTGAGCCATCAATTCGTGAAAAATCCAGCTCCAAAATCATCTCAAAATCTTACCTCGTGAGAAGCCCCCTCTAGCAATTGATGAATTTGGCAGTAGTATTGACGTAGAATCTGCCTGTGTACTTGATAGGCGCTAGGGGGATCTTGCAAAAGACGTGCTGTGGCACTCATTTTCGCAATCTGCAATTTCTCAGAACTAATTTTGCAAGCTTCCCTCTAGTGAATTAAAGCGCGCGGAGCGCACAGCTAAAGGGGGCTTCTAAATTCTCGTCATTCTAAATAAGAAAATTCAGAAAATC
>CAYJID010000053.1:0-12211 GCA_964370135.1 uncultured Akkermansia sp.
ATCCTGCTCTTCTTCTGGGGGGAGGAGATCGTGAGCATCTTCTTCCAGCGCGGACGCTTTGACGCCGCCTCGTCCATGCTCACCGGTAGCGTGCTGAGCGCGTACTCCATTGGTCTCTTTGGCTATGCGGGGATGAAGGTGCTCCAGCCTGTCTTTCTCGCGCTGGAGCGCCCCTGGGCGCCTGCCTTCCTCTCGCTGGGCTCTTGTGCGGTGAGCATCACGATGAACTATATCTTTGTGCATGTCATCGGCTTTGGCGCGACGAGCCTCGCGTTTACTACGGCGATGGTGACGACGCTGAATTTTGCCTTCTACTTCCTCTTCCTGCGCAGGATGATAGGCAGCATCTCCATGCAAGAGCTCATCCCAGGGCTGCTGCGCATCGGGCTAGCGGGTTCTATCCTTGCGGGTGAGTGCTTCTTGCTCAAGTATTTCTTACTCGACGGCTTTACCTCATGGGGCTTCTTAGCACGTCTCATCGTCCTCGCGCTTCTCGGCGCACTCGTCAGCGGCGTCTACCTCACGCTCTGCTACTACCTACGCGTGCCTGAACTCCAGATGGCGCTTGCAGCCGTCAAGAGACGCACAGAGAGTGAGAGCACGAGCTAAAGGGCATCTTGCAGCATGAGTCCGTTCTGAAATACGCAGTCAAATCAATCAGGGCTGGTAGCATCACGCTACCAGCCCTTCTTTTCTGAGATCAAGCTACGCTTGCCAGTCGCTTGCGGTCAATGATCTCGGTATCATCTCAGCGAGATTGAGGGGATTATTTCTTATTCTCCTTCAGTATCTCCTCGACTTGATCGGGGTCATTCAGCGCTTCAATGATCTCTTCGATGAGCTTGATTTCCTCGGGGAAGTCTTCCTTAAAGGCGGGGATGATCTCCTCCTCAAGCGACTTGGCTAGAGCGGCAAGCTCGTCGGCCTCGGTCGCCGTGTTGGCAATAGCCATGGTCTGATAGAGGTGCAGCACCAGCTCAGCGTGGCGGTCGATCTCGTCCTCACTCTCCAGCTCCTTGGTGGTGTATTCATAGATGGCTTCTTCGTCATCACCGAGTGCTTCGAGCTCGCGCTTGACGCGCTCGAGGTCACTCTCCTTCTGATCGCTGCTGGCGGGTGCTGCGGGGCGGCAGACGCCACTGCTGCAGTCCATGCCCGCAGCAGAGGAGGCAGCGGCTGTAGGCAGCTGGCTCTTGAGCGCATCGAGGTTGGCTACACCTCCGACGACGCGTGCGAGCTCCTTGCCATCAGGGGAGAGAGCGAGCGTGGTGGGGAAGCCTGTCACCTTGTACTGAGCGGCGAGCTTGTCATTGGCCGCGCGCAGAGCGGCGGGGAGCTGCTTTCTGCGGGGGAAATCGAGCTCGACGAGCACGAAGTTCGCCTTGGCGTATTCGGCAAAGTCAGCCTTGCTCAGCACATTTTTCTTCAGCGCGATGCAGGGAGGGCACCAGTCGGAACCGGTAAAGACAACAAGGACGTTTTTACCAGATGCAGCGGCTTGCTTGAGGGCGGCGGGGAGGTCGGTTCCCCAGCTAGCAGCCTGAGCGATGGGCGCGATCAGAGCGGCAGGGGCGAGAGCGGTGAGGATGTATTTGGTCATCGTGTTATTCGTAATTTGTTGATTATTTCCCCAAAGCATACAAAAGGAGCATGAGAGGAATATCTAATGCTAGCATATTTTCTACCCGATGCAAGATTCTTTCGCGTCACATGGTGGATCTCTATCATGCAGCATCCCCCCACCCTGTCAATACAGAATGAGGGGATGGAGTATTACAATAACAGGATTGCAATCAAGACGGCGTGTCTATTAGAACGAATACTTCACACCGACAGAGCCATTGCAAGAGGTCTCATCGGGGTTGAAGTTGCCTGTGACTTGACCAAAGACGCTCCACTGATCCGCCACAGGCAGGTAGCCTGTCGCATTCAGACGCAGACCGCCGCGGCTCGCCTCAGGACCATACTGATTGAAAGCGGAGCCTCCACCGATGAAGCGGTTCGTGACGGAGAGATCCGTATTGCCCGCATTGACGGTGAAGAGCGACTCTGCCGATACGGCTGCTTGACGTCCCATGAACTGGAAGATGTAGCTGTAGCGTACACCTGCACCGACGGTGATGTTGACGATATCATCGTAGTTCGCATAGAGCCCTGCATTGTCCGCGCTGCCTTTTTCTGTGATCTCGTCAATCGAGCCAAAGCTGGCATCGACCACGGCGATGGCGGCAAACTGATGCTGACGCTCGCGTGGGGTGAGATCATAGGCTGCCTCATAGGAGATGTTGAGCAAGGCGGCCGTGGTTGAGCCCTTCGCCTGCCCTGAGACGGAGTAGCCAGGAGCATTGACATAGAGATCGCGATATGTATTGATACTGAAGAGCGAGGCACCGAGGCTGAAGTACTGGGTGAGACGCTTGCTCGTGTGGGTCGCTGTCACGTCCATGAAGAATCCGCTCGAGTTCATACTCACCTCAGCCGCATCGGCGTCCGCGTAGCTGTAGGCGAAGTCATAGCCCAGCGTCCACTTGTCGGTGACCTTCACCGCTCCAATGAGCATGAAGCCATAGCTGCTGGAGCTGTAGCTGCCATTGCCATCATCAGTGATCTCGGCGTGGCTGCCTGTGTACTCCAGCGCAATGGCGTGGCTCTTGCCGTCACGCACGGGCGCACCTGTGCTGGGATCGTAGCCGAGGGTGAGGCCCGCATTCAGGCTACGCTGGGAGGCGCGCAGGATCTGCAGATGGTTGTAGGCGTCCTCGATGACGATCTTGTTGACACCTGCGAGTCCACGACCGCCGAGGCTGTCGAGGGCGGCGAGGGCGGCGGCTTCGCTGCGTGTCTCACCCAGAGCGGTGAGGATGTCGCCGAGCACACTGCCTGTGACGGCATTGGGGTTGACATCTTGGAGACCTCCTGATACGCCTGTCTGGTTCGCGTTGCCATCGACTCCCTTGTAGTTCTGACTGAGCAAGATGTCGACGCTGCCATCCGCATTGGTGATGGCGTGAGCATTCAGCGTGTCAAAGGTGTGGTCGATACGCTCGTCGATAGCTCCCGACGTGAGGCTGCTGGCATCAATGACGCCTGCCACGAGGGTGTCTTTGTTAATGAGTCCTTCTGAGCCTATGTTGTGAGCGGTCACCTGTAGCTTTGCATCGACGATGGTCAGAGCGCCATCTGCGAGGATCTGGTCGTAGCCTGTCGTGGGCGAGGCCGCGAGCTGAGCGACGTCGAGGTCGAGCGCGACGGTGGCCTTGCCCGTGCTGGTGCCCAGCGTGAGGTCATTTGCCCCGATGCTGCCGAGGAGTGTGGCGTCGTAGCTGCCCGAGCCTGCGGCGTGTCCCGCGACGATGATGCTCGAGTCACCCTCTACCGCGAGGCTGCCGACATGACCGCCAGCGGTGACGTCCGCTGCGGAGGCATCCTTGATATGGAGAGCGCCGCCTTGCAGCTGTACGTCGGAGAGCAGCAGGGTGTCGCCTCCCGATTTGTTGATCGTGCCTGTGCCTGTCACGGCAGCGAGCAGCTGCACGTTCTCGTCTGCATTCAGCGTACCGAGGACGGTGAGGCTGTCACCCGCAGCGTAGGTGGTATCTGCGGAGCTAATCTCGGCATCCTGAGCGATGATGAGATCCTGCGCCGCGCTAATCACGCTATTGCTCGCCTGACCAGCCGTGCTTGCGGTCTTGATACTGCCCGCGAGCGTCACGCTGCCCTGATGCGAGGTGACATCTGCGTCGATGGTCGAGCCCGTTTCCCCTGTCAGGGAGAGCGCGCCTGCTGCGGAGCTGAGCTCGCCGAGGATGTTGAGCTGACCATTGCCTGTCACATCATTCTGAGCATTGAGGCTGGCGCCAGCTTGGATATCGAGGCCTTCGGTCGTGAGGCTCGTGATGCTGCTCGCGGCGTCCACTTGCGTTTTCTCCGCGCCGAGGACGTCTGCCTTGACTTCTGCGTCATTCAGTGTCAGCACATTGCCATCCATCGTCACGCCTGCACCTACGTCGAGAGTCGAGCTCTCGACGGTGATGTTGCCGCCGACGACGGCGGGACCATTATTGACAATCAGGTGGGAATTGTCCGTCACGAGCAGATTCTTGCCTACGTCGACGACGTTGTCACCCGCGGTGATACCCTCACCGTCCACACGCAGTGTGGCGCCCTCAGAGACCGTGAGATCCGTGCCTACGTTGGCCGTGCCGTCGACGACGAGCAGCGTTTCGCCCGTGTGGACAAAGCCCGCGGCGGACTCGATGCTGCCCAGTGTGCCTGAGACATCTGTCAGCGTGATGCTGCCGCCTTCAAAGCGATCGGCAATGACGGTCCCGTGATTGAGGATGGTGTTCTCCTTGACGATCACGTCGTGTCCCGTCGCGTCGAGTACACCGTGGTTGACCGACAGGGAGTTGACATTGACATCGGCCGTGTAGACGTCGCCTGATGTGGTGAGTGTATCGGCATCAATCTGACCGCTCACGCGGGAGCCCTCGTACATGGTGACATGCTCCCCTGTGACGGTTGCGTGGATGGCGGAGTTGTCATGCATCGTCACTTCTGCCGCGTCGAGCGTGCCGAGTGTTGTGCTCGTGACGCTACCGTCAGCGGCGGTGACTGTCTCACGTGCATCAATCACGGAGTCAGCCTTCAGGGTAACGGAGCCGTCGGTGGAGACATTTGCTATGATCTGGGAGGCGCCATCCATGCTAATATCGCCCTCACCTGTGACTGTGCCCAAGCTCGACGTGACACTACCATCGGCGCCAGTCGCGAAGGTCGCCGTGCGTATGGCGGAGCCTTCCTTCATCTCGATATCGCCCGTGACTGAGGTCGCGCCTGTGAAAATATCCGAGTCGGTCATATCTAGTGAGCTCATGACCGTGTCATCGTAGACATGGGCGATCTGGGAGCGATTCATCAGGACGTCACCGAGAGGCTCGATGTCCTGCGTCACGGCGGTCAGGACAGAGTCATACATGGTCAGATCCCCCTTCATCCTGAGGGCGGCGGAGATGTCCGCACCTTGGAGCTGCGCTCCATCAATCTGGTCGATCACGCCAATGACCACGCGGGTCAAATCCGGCGTCGTGACGCTCACGATACTACTCTGCACCAGCAGGCTGCCCCCATTGAGATTCGCCACGATGGGATTGCCATCAGCGGGCTTTGTCAAGGTGAGCGTGGAGTTCTGCACGACATTGAGGCCGACGGTGGAGAGTGTCTCGGCAAACAAGTAGCTTTGATTCGTCACGCTCGTCTCAACATTAGCCGTAAGCACGCCACCGATATCTACTGTACTCGTATTGCTAAAAACGAGAAGGCTGCCTGTTTCGGCCTTGAGTGTGAAGTCTTCAGCGACATTCACGGTGCTATCATCGAACTCAACGCGCGTGGGCAGCCCAGAGGTCGACGTCACCGTGATGGCATCGGCGGTGATACTTGAGTTCTTCGATGCGATCTCTGCCACCTGAAGCACGCCTGGCGTGGTCGCGCCGATACCGCCTGCGACCGTGATATTGCTGTTGGTAAAGCTGGCCGTGCCGCTGGATGTGAGCTCTCTTGTACGTACGGTCGCATCAGTCAGAGTGATGGCGTCAGCATTGACCGTCCCTAGCTGCTCGTCTATCGTCCTCGCCCCTGACAGCGTACCGCCAAACATGAGGAGATTCTCTGCCCAGACATCGCCTGTGACGCTCGAGTCCGTGATCGAGACTTGGAAGACCTTGGCTCCATCAGCACCGACATTGCCCGTGACGACAGAGCCTCCCTCGACAGCAAGTACGCCGAGGTTGGAAATGTCACCTTGCACGGATGTGTCAACAAGGAAGGCCATCGACGAATCAAGATCCGCCCCCGTGAGACCTTCGAGCGTGGAGCGCGTCACTTCAATGATACCAAAGCCCTCGAGCTGTCCATAGATCGTCGTATCATTCAGCTCTGACCCAGTAAACAAGACTACGGGTGCAATCAACACATTGCCCTTCCCCGTAACACCAGTAAAGGCGATGTTCACGTCGGACTGGATGGTATTGTCATGACCCGTGATGATATCGTAGACCAACGGATCTACAGAAAGCACAGTCTGTCCACTATCAGTATAATCGGCAGCCTGAGCCTGCCCACTATAAAGGGCAAAGGGGACGGCAATGAGTGCCGTCATCAGGCATCTCCTTAATCTCACTGGGATACAAATTTTCATAAGCTTATAATTTTGAGGGTTACTTAGAACGAAAGCGAACACTCGCTTGATTCAAGATCTCTAAATAGTACTACATCAGATACATATTGCAAGAAGAAAATATGATCACATTTCAGAACAGATCAAATCTAATACACATAAAAAATACAACGGTATACATCACACAACTATAAAAAAAGCCGCGTTATTACTTTGGATATAGTGAATGTAATAAATCTCCAGCAGTCGAAATCAAGCTCCCACCCCGCCTCTGCTACAAGTGCAAAAAAAGGGGGAGGCTTTCGCCGTCCCCCAAGCCGCATCGCTCTCGCGATGGACATCTACAAGAAAAGGAAACTGTCTACTTTCTCGGAGCGAGAAGGTAAAAGGAGGGAATGGCGAGCTGCTTGGCATGATCACCGATGCGCTCAATGGCGCGGAGGATGAAGAGGAGATTCGTCCCCGTTTGGAAATTATAGAACATAGCTGAGGACGTGCTGTGAAAGATGCGCTCCATCTCGGCCATGTAGAGCGTATCGAGCTCTTCGTCCTTCTTTTTCACCCCTAGGGCGAGCTTCTCATCATCGCGCATGATGGAGAGCACGGCGTCCTTGAGCTCCACCTCGGCCATGAGGAAGATGGGCTTGAAGGCGGCGATCTCCTCATGCGTGATCTGACCTTGGAGTGCCTGTATCGCTTTGATAATTGTCGTGTGCTGATGCACGATGCGTCCGAGGCGACTACAGCGCTGCGCGGAGAGGACGAGCTCGTAGCGGGTGTCAGCATTCGAGACTCCGACGAGCAGGGTCGCATTGCTGTGTGCCTCAGCCTTGCGTGTGTCATGACTGAGCTGCGCGCATTCGGCGGCGAGGCGCGCAGAGAGCTTTGTATCGAGGCTGAAGAGGCAGTCACGTACACGTGATGTGAGATCGAGTACCTTGTGACTCAGGCAGGCAAAGGCGTCGGTGCTCTCAGGGGATTTTGATTTCTTCTGAGTGAGTATGGGCAAGTTCGGCTGCATACAGGGATTAAAACATGGCAGGCGCGATTTGACAAGATTGCGACTGTGAATGATATGCCACGTCAAGTTACTAGAACTTGACAATATAGCCACATGCGCTCCCGACTGAGAACAAAAAAAGACCCAGCACACTCTACTTGTGCTGAGTCTTTTTCTTTCGTTATAGTCTCGCCAGGGCTCGAACCTAGACAGAGGGAATCAAAATCCCTAGTGCTACCATTACACCACGAGACCATGTGGAATGTCCTCTCAAGTATCTCGAAAAGATCTTTGTATCGGGGTGCGCAAATAATATCATAGATGCGCAGATTTGGCAAGAGAAAAATTGAGAAAAAACAGATTTATGGGAGAAAGGCTCACCACTTGCCCTTATTGTATCGGGAGGCCTCACGCTGGGCTTCGCGCATCTCGACGCGCGCCTTGATATCATAGCGCTGATCGCGATGCGTCTTGCCGCGTCCCACGCCTATCTCGACTTTGACACGCCCCTCTTTCCAATAGAGACGTAGCAGGGGCAGCGAGTAGCCTTTTTGCGCGGTCTGGAGCTCCATCTTGAGGATCTCGCGCTTGTGCATCAGAAGGCGACGCGAGCGCTTGCTCTCATGCTGGAACCACTTGCCCGCGGTCTGCCATGGCTGGATGTCGCAGCCGTAGAGGAAGATCTGCCCCTTCTCAATGCGGGCAAAGGCATCGGAGATATTCACCTTGCCTGCTCGGATGGACTTCACCTCGGTGCCGCGCAGCTCGATGCCGCACTCGTGCTTGGAGATGATTTCGTAGTCGCGTCCTGCTTTCTTGTTGCTAGCGATGAGCTTGTTGCCCTTTGTTTTCTTTTGGCTCATGAGAGGGATTTTTGGGAGAGGATGGATAGGAAAAAGCCGCGCAGGCGGAGACGAGCGCGGCGTTGGGTCAGAGACGCCCGTGCCGAGACAGAGACGCGTGAGGGGTGATGGGAGGGGCAGATGCCTTAGACACTGATTTCCTCTTCTGCGTCGAAGTCATCACTGAGCTCGGCTTCACTGAGCGGTCTCCAGACCAGCTTGCCTTCGATGATTTCCGTCAGGGCGATGTCGCCGCTACCCATGTCGGGCGTGGTGGGGACATAGGGATCGGCACCATGGCTGAGCTGCTGTACGCGCTTTGATACGATGTTGACAAGGAGCTGGTTGTCACCAACGACTGCGGCGGCTTTTTCGATGAGTTCAACGTTCATAGAATATAAAAACTAATAATTAGCCCAAAGGCTCGGTCGCTTATTGTAGCAGCTATCTCGCACATTGCAAGCCTCTATTTGAGCTTTTATCACTTTGGGCGCAGTTCTCCGCACCCTTTATCACTCATCTTCCTCCTCAGACGGGCATCCCCCAGCGCACGAGAGCCTCGCGCACAGTACGGCTCGATACATCACCTCCGCGCTCGCGCACGTAGGCGATGACGTCGGGATGAGCGTGGATGGGAGCAGCACAGGTCGCGCGGGGAAAGAGGCGGAAGGCATCCAGATCATTCTCCCCATCCCCCATGAGAAAGCAGCGCGCCTCATCAACCCCCCAGTGCTGGCAGATCTGGCGCAGGGCACTTCCCTTGTGATAGCGCGCATCGCAGAAGCGCATAAAGCGATCCGCACGCTGCACGCCCAGCTCAGGATACTTCCCCCGCAGATGGTAGATAAAGGGCAAGAGCTGCTCCATCATCTGGGCATCACTCGTCGCGATCGAGAGGGCATCACTCGGATCAATCGCCCACTCCACCGCGGGGTAGAACTCACGCATCAGCCCAAAGGCCGCAGCGACGGGCTCACCATAGCGCTCCCTGAGCTCCTCATGATCCGCATAGCAGCCGCGGTTATAATCAAAACAAGCACGCAGCACCCCCGCCACATCCGTATAGTAGGCATAGCGCTCACAGGTGCAGATGAAATCAGGCAGCACGCGGCTCTGTAGCAAGAAGTCCTCCAAGAGGTGGCGCAGCGAGCGCCCCGTATTGATCCCCCAGCGCACACCGTGCCCACGCCACTGCTCCATGAGCTCAAAGAACGCAGGCTCGATATAAGGTGGCTGGAGCCCGCGCAGCGTCCCATCATAATCTAGAGAAATCAGGTAGCGCACCTCCCCCGCACCCCCTCGCGCGCGCACGGGAAGCATCTCAAAGGAGCTCAGCGAGCTATCATCCAGCGTACCACAGCTAGGAATCATAGATAGAGTCAGCAAAATTCATTCCTATCCACGCGTATCAATCTTCGCGCAGATCCACCACCGCATTGTAGTCCAAGGAATCAGGCGGCAGCTTCTCATCGAGGCGGCGCATATGAATCTCAACGCGACGATTGAGAGCCTGCTGCTCGCGTGAGCCATCGCGCTCGGCGATGGGGCGCGTATTGCCACAAGCACGGATGTAGACATGGTAGAGAGGGAGGTGGTTTTTCTCCAACCAATCACGCACCGCCGCGGCACGGCGCAGCGAGAGCTGTGCATTGAGAGATGTCGAGCCAAAGCTATCCGTATGCCCCTCGATGATGAAGCGCGTGTTGGGATTCTTGCGAATGAGAGCCGCGAGCTGGATGAGAGACACGCGCGCAGAATTGCGCAGGGTATTATCACCAAAGGCAAAGAGCACATCCGCGCCGAGACGAGCCACACCGGAGTCAGCCCCGAGGCTCGACACGCGTAGCAGATCTGAGAGCGAGCGCGTATCCTGAGGCAGGATAGACTGATTCTCCACCTGCGCGAGCAGCTCACCGCTGAGCAGATCGCTCGTATCGAGTGTATTCATCGCAGCCTGCGCCTGCACGACCACCACATTCTCATTGAGAGGAGTGGGCTCGGGCAGAGACATCTTCTCCGAGGCCACGGTCTGCACCATCTCGACCATCTTCTCATGACTGCCCTCCTCCATACCGAGCTCGATTGTCTCGTCAGCTACAGGCTCGACCTCTGGCAGAGCGAGTCTCGTCTCACCTGGAGCCATGACGAGCTCCTCGAGCTCAGCGTCTAGAATATCAATCTCTACCTCCTCCGTCGGGAGGATATCCAGCTCCTTGAGCTCCGCGGGAGGCGTGATATCGACCTCCTGCTTGATCTCCTCTGGCAGCGTGAGGACACGATAGACAAGCTCCTCCTGCTCAGCAGGCTCACGGGTGATAATATCAAAATCCAAGAGGATAGGCGAGGCGTAGTAGAGCCCTAGGTGCACGACCACGGCGGCGATCGTCGCCAAAAGAAAGGTCAAAAAATAACGCGGCTCACGCGTCACATAAGCCTGACGTTTCTGATTATTCGCTTTGGAGTGTCCGGCGGACCTCCATCCTCGTGTATTTGCGATCATGATTTCAGTATAGCTAGTCGGTGCGTGCAACACGCGATGTCCCTACTTGGGACAGAAATTATCTTGTTATTGTTCAAAGAAAAGCCTATTGGAGAACATTAGCGAGCCGTGACAGCCGACGTCCGCTCTTGAATATCAACATCACGCTCCCTCTCAAGCATGAGCTCCCCAATTGTGTCATTCACCCATACAATCATGGATAGGAGAGCCGATTTCTCATCCTGCTGGAGCTGCACCTCGAGCGCCTGCTCAATCAGATCATCCCCCTTGCGCTCGCGATAGTTCACGAGGCGTGCCACATCATCTGGCGCATCCTCACGGCCGCGCAGCGTCCACACCTGCTTGCTCTCGCTAGGAGACTGGCGGTAGAGATTGAGCGCATCATCGAGCTGTGCTACCATACTCTGCCTCGCGAGATTCATCAATAGCAGCGGCGTCTCCTCCCTCATCGAAATCACGCTCTCTACGGGCGCGACGTCAAAGATCTCGTAGCCCACCTTACGCTGCAAATGCCGGTCGATGAGCCAGATCTTCGCCTGACGCAGCATCTTGGAGCCCGTGATCGTGCGGCGGAGCGACTCACTCAGCGAGGCATAGGAATCAATAGCCACCATCGCCGCCAGGCGAGGCTCCTGAGCCGCTGCCTGCAGCATCATCGAGGCGCCAAAACCACGCCCCACGCTGAGGATCATCAGCCCCTCACGCCCCTCACGCTGCACGAGCGCATCTATCAGCAGACTGACATCCTGCTTCTCGCGCAGACCATGCGTGCAGTACTCGCGCGCATTATCCTTGCCACGAGGCTCCCAGAGCACGCAGGTCATCCCAGCAGCACAGATCGCCTCAGCCAGTGGCAGAGCCGAGATAATCCCGTGATCCCACTCCACACTCACCAGCACGTAGTCCGTGTGCCTCAGCGCGGGGAGAGAATGAGGCGCGAGCCTATCGCTCCACTCACTCATCTGGGGGGTCACCTGACCTGAGGCCTGCACAATCACGGCGGGGATGTCTACCCCATCCTCTCCTTGCAGAGAAAAATGCTCAAACCTCAGCCCAGGGTACTCCAAGACCTCTCTCTCCAAATCATCAAACACCGGATTGGAAGGAGCCAGAAGAGGAGCGGCCTGATAGCCTGAATACCACCACAAGAAGCCCCCCCCGAGCACGAGACCTACGAATGCGATCAGCAGGGTAAAACTAAAACACTTTGCAAAAAAATCCTTCATCATCAGAACTGTACTCGCGCATTATACCAAAAGCGCGCGAGAAAACAATTCCAGACTTATAGAATGTGATTCATACAAGAACACACGGACTCATACTCTGCGATCTATAGAAAGCAAAAGCCCCCCATCTCCCAAAGCCTCCATCATCCCCCTCTCCACGGGGAAAGCTAGCTCACCCCCCCACAGCCCAAGCCCTGCGCAGGTGTATTGCCTGCCAGCGATCCACCCGCTCCAGCGCGTCAAGATAGCACCGCACCTTCCCCAGATCACGGGGCACGACCTCGCCACGCTGGTAAATCTCTACGAGCTTCACCAGAGCGTACGCATCCCCCTGCGCGGCCAGCGTCGCGTAGTAATCCAGAGCTCGTGGCACTAGGCCATGAGTGAGACAGACCTCCGCGAGCTGACGAAGATCGGAGCGTCGCGTCAAGCCGCCCGCCTCCACGGACTGCTGCAAGAGATCCA
>CAYJID010000054.1:0-11943 GCA_964370135.1 uncultured Akkermansia sp.
TCGAGGAGACAGGCCGCATCCTCTTCAACTACTCCGAGCGCGGTCACTGCAATCGCCTCAAAAAATACCTCGCCTACATCTATCCCAATCTCCCCGATCCGACCACAGAGTATCATCTACGCCGCTGCACGTCTCTCGCCGAGATGCGCCGCCTGCTGAGCTGAGGCCTTCAGAGGGGGGTAGAGAGCCCAAAGGCTTCAGCGTCTTCTCTTTCCGTGCGCGGGGATGCGCTCCGCCGCTGCTGTCCTTCCCACAATGTGCCTCAGTGGTTCTTCTCAGGATGATGCGGTCCCATCATCGGTGTGCGCGAGGGGGCGATCTCGTGTGCCTCGAGGTAGCGTATCTGTCGGCTCACGCCCGCGCCGACGGGGGAGGAGAGTCGCTCATCTGCCTTTGTCGGATAGAGCTCACAGCGATACCGATACCAGCGTCGCAGCAGCAGGTAGCCCGCTATAGACCCTATCAGCGAGATGATGCCCCAGCCCAGCGCTCCGATATCTCCCGAGCCGAGGTAGCGTGAGAGTGAAAATCGCCTCTCGCGCTTGAACTCAGGCTTGCTCTGCCAGGCGATGGCTAGCTTTGGCAAGACCTTGCGGCTGCGCTCCGCGTCGACGTCCCAGAGGCGCGACGGTGCGCTGAGCTGCTCCTGGAGCGAGTCGAGTACGGCCATGATGGCGCCGCAGTCCGTGGCTTTTTGGCTCGCCGCGAGGCGCAGGCGGCGGAGGATGTCGACGCGCTCTTCTTCGCTCAGCTCGATGAGGCTGTAGTCGAGCTCCAGTGGTATCTGCTGGTCGAGGTGGTACTGGATCATGACGGCGTAGTCGCCTGATTTCCCCGCGCTGCTCAGTAGCTGCGTGGGGAGGAGTCGCTCGGGGACGACCTGTGCGCGTGCGTGGATGATGACGTAGACGCTGTAGGGGGATTGCGCATGGATTTGTTGCAGCCGCTGCTCGAGCTGCTGTCTGTCGTGGCGCGTGAGCAGCATATGGGGGTCGATGAGGTAGAGGTCGCTGCGGCGTATGTGCTCGACGAGCTGGTAGTCTCGCAGTACGACGTTGCTCGCGAGCGAGGAGCTGGTGTTGGGGCTGCGCAGATGGGAGGTGGGCAGGGCCTGGAGGTAGCGCGCGGCTTGTTGATTATGATACAGTCCCTCGATGTCCTCGCCACGCCACGGGGTAGGGGGCGTCAGCGGGAGTAGGGGAGAGCTGGATGTGGGCGGCGTCGCCGTGTCTGGTGGGTCTACGATGCCTAGAGTGCCAATAGTACTCAGTGTCCCTAGGGAGAGTAGCGCGAGTGGGAGCAGCGCTGCGTGCAGTCGCGTACTCTGCTGCGCCTCGGGGGGCTGAGATGCCTCTGATGTCTCTGATGTTTCGGGCTCTGCTGGAGCCGCGGAGGTGCTGCCGAGGGGGTACTCGCGCTTCCACTCGCGCAGCACGCCGCGTCTCTCGGCCTCCTCGGCGAGGCGTGCTTCCTCGCGGCGGTGGAGCTCTTGGGCTTGGAGGAGCTTTTCTTGCTCGCGCGCGAGGCGTTCTTGCTCGAGGATGAGCGCCTCGTGTGCGCGCTTTGCCTCATCGACGTCAAAGACGAGCTTGGAGGTGGCCTGCTGGCGGAGGTGGGGATCTGTGCCGAGCTCTGGCGCGGGCGCGAGGATGACCTGATCATGGCGCAGCTGCGCGTTGACGTCGACGGCATGCGAGGCGAGGTAGCTCACGGCTCTTTTCATCACATGCTTGATGCTGGCATAGAGGCTGAGCTCGCGGAATTTCAAGCGATTGTCTTTGATGCACTTGTCGAGCTGCTGCGCCTTGATATAGGGGTCGAGCATGTAGCCCCAGCTGAAGCAGGCGGCCTGGAGCTGCACGTCTATGACGAGCATGAGCACCCAGCGCTGCTCGACCGGGGGGAGGCTGCGGTAGAAGCTGCTCTTCACCCGCGACCAGAGGCGCGAGAGGCGCGTCGTCTTCTCCGTCGAGATAAAGAGCGCTTCACTCTGCGCTGGCTGGTGGCGCAGGCGTATCGCATGTGGTGAGGGGGCGGCGGCGCGCCGCTGGCTGCGCTTGCCAAAGGAGGGGTGGTTGATCTTGCCATGATTGAGAGCCCAGTGCGCGTGCTGGGAGAAGCAGGAGCTCTGGCCCTGGTCGGTGAGGTAGACGACGAGCGCGACGGGGGCGATGCGTTTTTCGAGGGATTCGAGGTAGTGGTTGAGGCGCACGATGTCAGATTGCTTGAGCGCGCCAGCGGGGTCTTTCACCCGCGTGAGGTCAAAGTAGCCATCGCCATAGACTTGGTCGCACAGATTGAGACTGTAGCCACAAGACGGACATTGATCGTAGGCCAGCGTGTGGAACTCACTGGCGCATTGGGGGCAAATGGGCATGGGCAATTTTATACTATGTTTTATTGTTGACGTGAAGCAAATAGTCTGGGTGCAGGTTGAAAATTGTCAAATTATTCACGTGAGTCATATTTTTTTCTTGCCATATCTCCATTATATACTGTAGACTCTCTCACCAAGAGATCCGCGTTCGCGCGGGAGCTCATTTTTTACAAATCAACTAATACGACACATTTATGGATACACAAGTTGCAGTCATTTGCGATTACGCCGCCGACTATCAAGGTAAGCTCTGCATTCAGGGCGCATACGATACCCTCTTCGCACGCCAGTTCCCCGTCATCCACCCTACCTGCGCGCTCGCTCTTCGCCTCTGCCTCACACCTGAAGACGCTGGTGATCACAAGCTTGGTATCTCCATCGTCGATGAAGATGGCAAGGTGCTGGATGACAAGATGCCCATCCTCGGTGATCTCAAGGTAGCCCTCCCCGAAGGCGCTTCCTTCCTCACCCGCAACCTCATCATGAACTTCCAGGGTCTCAAGTTCGAAAAAGCTGGTAACTACAGCGTAGATCTCACCCTCGACGGTGAGCTCATCGCTCGCACTCCCCTGCGCCTCGTCGAAGTCGCTCAGGACGCCCAAGCTTAATTAAATAAATATAAATTTTATATTTTACAAACTTTCAAGCCCCTTTTCTATCAAGGAAAAGGGGCTTTTACGTTAGAGAATCTCACATCTGCCTTGCCTGCGAGCGTCCTAGCTGCTATGATAGGGCTTTAAACGAGCATGAAACCACTCAACATACTAGGCGAATCACACGACTCCGACGGGCACCACTGGGAGCTCTGGGAGCGCGACGGCGTCTTTAGCATCATCCAAGACGGCATCCCCTGCGCCTCCTCCTTCACCCATGGCAGTGAGGACATGATGGCTGATGTCGCCATCGCCCCCATCACGCGTGCCACCCAGCCCATCGTCATGATAGCAGGTCTCGGACTCGGCTACGGCATGGCGCGTGTCTGTCAGCAGCTCAAGCGCGAGAAGGCGAAGGTCATCGTCGCAGAGCCCGTCCAAGCCATCATCGACTGGAATCGCCAGTACGGGGAGAATGCCCCCATCCTGCGCGATGATCCCCGCATCGACATCGAGTGCACCACCGCCGTCGAGCTCTGCCAAAAGCGCACCGGCTCGCTGCATGCCATCCTGCTCAAGCACACGCATGCGCGCTGCCAGCTCAGCGTGCAGGACGCTCAGGCCTACTTCAACGCGCTCAAGGGCGGCAGCCTGCTCGTCATCGCCATCGGCAAGACGGACAAACGCCTCGAAGGCATCCTGCGCCGCGCGGGCTTTGAGGTCAGCTTCACCCACGTCCCCGCCTCATCAAAGGGCAAGCAGATGAAGCTCCACACCCTCATCCTCGCACGCCGCGGTCGCTTTGTCCCCTTTGCCCAGCGCGGAGGAGGTCAAGACGCATCAGATAAGAGTTAGAAATGCACACGGTGTTTCTATGGTAATAATTAATCATTTATAAATTCAACAAGTTACGACATGATGTTGTCTATTTTCTTGACAACACGAAGTAATACAATTAACATAAACAAAAAACTATGATCGAACGTCGCATTGTAATCACAGGCATCGGAGCAGTCTCACCCTTGGGCAACACCGCAGAAGACACATGGCAGTCCATGAAAGAGGGAAAGAGCGGCATCGGGCGCATCGAAAGCCTCGATACCACGGCCTATGGAATACATATCGCGGGTGAGGTACGCGGCTTTGACGCCACGCCCTATTTCCGCAAAGATCCGAAGTCTGTGCGCCGCACCGACCGCTATGAGCAGCTGGCCATGGCCGCCTCTGTCATGGCTATGGATGATGCAGGTCTCGACCCTGATAGCAATGAGCTGGACAAGAACCGCGTCGGCGTCATGATAGGCTCTGGCATCGGTGGACTCGGCGTCCATGGGGAGAATCTGGAGCTACTCATCAAGAAGGGACCCCGCCGCGTCTCCCCCTTCTGCATCCCCTACATGATTACGAACATGGCCAGCGGCATGGTCAGCATCGACTACGGTTTTGGAGGCCCCAATATGAGCATCTCCACCGCCTGTGCTACCTCCAATCACTGCATCGGCGAGGCTTGGCGCATTATGAAGTTTGGCGACGCTGATGTCATGATCGCAGGTGGTGCCGAGGCGACTATCCTGCCCATCGGTATCGCTGGCTTTGCGAACATGAAAGCGCTCTCCACGCGCAACGACGAGCCCGAGCGCGCGTCGCGCCCCTACGACGTCGATCGCGACGGATTCGTCATGGGCGAGGGAGCTGCCGTCGTCATCCTCGAGACGCTCGAGCACGCGCAGAAGCGCGGTGCTCGCATCCTCGCTGAGCTCGTCGGCTACGGCCTGAGTGCTGATGCCTACCACCTCACCTCCCCCATCCCCGATGGCGCGGGTGCGGCTCGCTGCATGGACATCGCGCTCAAGCACGCTGGCATGCAGCCCACCGATATCCAGTATGTCAACACGCATGGCACCTCGACTCCTCTGGGTGATATCTGCGAGACGCAGGGTATCAAGAAAACCTTCGGCGACTACGCGACCAATGGTCTCGTCGTCAGCTCGACGAAGTCCATGACAGGTCACCTCCTCGGAGCCGCTGGCGGCGTCGAGCTACTCGCCTGCATCATGGCCATCCGTGACAACTTCGTCCCTCCCACCATCAACGTCGACAACCAAGATCCCGAATGTGATCTCGACGTCTGCGCCAACGTCGGCCGCAGCATGAAGGTGGATGCGGCACTGAGCAACTCCTTTGGCTTTGGTGGGCACAACGCCTCGCTCATCGTCAAGCGCTACGAAGAAGCTTAAGAAGGAGTAAGCGCGGCATCCCGCAGCTACGCGTAGCGTTTATTTTTCGGAAATACGATGAATAATCGACTACTCCCCACTCATCAACAAGTGGCGACAGAGAGAGGACTGTCGTCACTTGTATGCATTATTTCCCCTCCCTACCTCCATCTCCCATGAAAACCCCTCCGCATCCATCATCCATAGACACGACATCCAGTAACTGCATGCAGTACGCATGGCTCACACAAGGCAGCAAGAGATTCTACCTCCTCTGGGTTATCCTCTGCGTGGGCAATGCCCTCTTCCAATCCTTCTGCGCATCTAGCGCGTGGCTGCAAGCGCGCCTCTACTATCTCTACAATGAAGTCGCCAAAGCTACGCAGAGTGAAATGGTCTACCAAGACAGCCAGAGCACACTGGGTCTCCCCATCGCCTCCATCCTGCTGAGCTGCTACCTCACCCTCGTGCTGCTGCGCGAGACACGTGGAGCCGCGCGCATGCACATCTGCATCTTCCTACTGCTCAGCCTCGTGGTCGCAGGCATCGCAGGTCTCATCTGGGGCAGTGTCCCTCCGCTCATCGCGCCTACGGCAGGGCTATTTTTCCTCTATCTTCTCCACATCTTTCTGCCAAGCAGTACGGTGGAATAATTTTTTGCCTACACCTGGATGAAAGCCCAAGACTACCCCGCAGCGCTGAAGCAACTCATCACCCAGCTCAAGCGCATGCCTGGGACGGGGAGTAGGGGAGCGGAGCGTCTCGCGCTCTGGTTTCTCCAGCAGGGCCGGGGGGATGCGGAGCAGCTCGCGCAGGCACTGCAGCACAGCTGTGAGTGCGTGGACTACTGTAGCTGCTGTGGCTTCTTTGCCGATAGGGGCTCACTCTGCACCGCCTGTAGCACGCCTGAGCGGCACAATGGGCAGATCTGCGTCGTGGAGCAGCCCACGGATGTCCTACCTATTGAGCGCTGTGGCATCTATCGGGGGCTCTATCACTGTCTCGGGGGGAAGATCTCGCCCCTCGATGGCGTCATGCCCGAGGACCTCGCTATCAGTGGGCTCACTGAGCGCATCTCGCAGCAAGAAGACTGTGAAATCATCCTCGCGCTGGGAAGCGACGTCGAGGGAGAGGCGACGATGCTCTACCTTGCGGAGCAGCTCGCGCAGCAGAAGTGCCGCGTCACGCGATTGGCGCAGGGGATGCCTGCGGGAGCGGGACTGGGGCATGCGGATGCGGTGACGCTGATGCGCGCCTTTGAAGGGCGACTGGGGCTGTGAGGAAACATGGCAGTGATGCCAACCCCACCCGCGCCCAGTCGATGGATTCTGACGGAGTGCCGCAAATTCTCATCCAAACTGCCAGCAAAATCCGAAGCTGCTAATTTTGCAAGATCCCCCAAACGAAAAGAAGAAAAATGCTCTACTTCGTCTTATCTGACGCAGGTGCAGCCTTCAGCGTCGCCTTGATCGGCAGCGTAAGCTCCGCATACGTACCAGGGTAGTAAGAGAACTCCAGCAGAGCTCCCTTGAGCATGATCGGAAATTCGTAAGTATGATCTGAATAAAGCCCCTCTTCCATTGCAGACCAGCCCGTACTCCTGCGGTGCATAGGTGCATAAAGGCGTACATGATTGATCACCAGAGGATCTTTGCTATTCAAATGCAGTTTATATTCATCCCTATCAGCATCACTGCCTTCTATCTTTTTGAGCTCGTAGTTAAACGACTTTCCATCGACTTGTATTTTTCCCTTTGTAGCCGAGATCTCTTGCCTGATCGTGACTGGCTCACGATCAGAAAGCCAGACGCGCACAAAGCTATCCAGAGACTGCTCGCGAGGCTTGCTCGGCTCTTGGGCAAAAGAAACCGTCACCGAGTGTCTTTGAGCATCGACCACGGTACGATCATTGTCAAAGCACCATGGGGTGAAATGCCCATGCTTCGGATCACCCTGTACCTTAATCACATTCAATCCCTTCGGCGTCTTGAACTCAAAATTCCAGTAGAAGTACGCAACCGTCCCTCTCAACACGGAAGAAATCCCCAAAGAACGCACCGCACCCTCCTCTACGTGCAGCTTTTTCGTCGTGGCCGCAGGAGTGCCCGCAGGAGCAATCTCTGGGACATCCTCCTTACCGACGTATGTGTCATTCTGAGGGCAGGGGAGATCCTTCGGGACAGTCGCTTGGGAGAGTGCCCCCAGAGCGAACGAGCAAAGTAAAGCTGAGGTTGAAAAGAACTTCATGATTTACAAATAATATCATATAGCCTCGAAGGCACAAGCAGAAAATAGCAATCACGCGCCCCCACCCCACAAAAAAGCGTGCATCCCCGCAGAGACACACGCTATAAAAAAGAAAAGAAGAAAATGCTCTACTTAGCCTCAGCTGCTGGCTTCAGCGTCGCCTTGATAGGCACCTTGAGCTCCGTGTACTCACCAGGGTAATACGTGAACTCGAGTAGAGCTCCCTTGAGCTCCTCGGGAAAACGATAAGTCCTGATTGAATTAATGCCTTTCAGCGTATTAGACCAGCCTCCCCCTCCACGCTTCATCGGAGCATAAAGATGCACATCATAGACCACGATTTGATCATTGCTATCAAGGTGCAGTTCATACTCATTGCTTTCATCATCTTTTTCCTTCTCAAGCTTATAGGTGAGAGACTTCCCGCCGAGCTGCAGCGTCCCTTTCTTGCCCGAGATCATCTGCCTGTGCATGATAGGCTCTTGATCAGAAAGTAAGACATGCACAAAGGAATCTAGAGAGTGCTGGCGTGGCTTCTCATCATTCTGTTCAAAAGAAATCGTCACGGAATTCTCTTGAGCATTGATGATCGTACGCTCATCTTCGAAGCTCCAAGGATTCGAAAAACTCTCTCTGGAGTTGCCCTGCACCTTGATCACTCTCTGATCCTTCGGCGTTTTGAACTCGAAATTCCAGTAGTATTCCTGCGTCGTCCCACTGATCACAGGTGAGATCCCCAAGGAGCGAAGCTCATGCTTCCCCGCAGTTTTCTTGTCAATAGCAGTCACGAGATCGACCTGAGGATCCACGGATGCCTCCTCTTGCGAGCTCACGTCGACCTCCTCATCGTCCCAAGGCAGATTCGTAGAAAAACTTGTCAGCCACTCCAGCGACTGGAGCTTGTAGCCACGCGCGAGCAGCCTATCGTGGAAGTCAGGCATATGAGCGCAGCCATAGAAGAGCGCGATGCGCTTGATCTTGTCATCCTTCATCACATCATCGAGCACCGCCATCGCCTTCTCATTGCGCGAGATGATGATGGCCGTATTCATCATGCCACCACCACGCTCCACGCCATAGCGCAGCGACTCGATGAGGAACTCACGCATGAGGCGTATGCGCTCCTCGCCCTCGGCGTTGGCGCGCTGCATCAGAGCGTGGTAGCTGAGATTCTTCTTGGGCTTCTTGCTATGACCCAGCAGCATGTCGCAGAGCGCGATGCCGAGCACCGTCTCACCGCGCTTCTTCATCGCCGCGCTGAGCTCTTTTTGCGTCATATCGGCAAAGACGAAGTGAGGCTTGCCATAGTCGATGCCCTGCTGCTGGAGCGAGAGTCCTGTGTTGGCCGTGAGTAGCGTGGTGATCACCTCGAGTACGATAGAGAGCCCCGAGATCTTGGAGAGATAGCGCTTGAGCATGTCATTATACTCCTGTTGCTCCTCTTGCGTCGCTTCTGCCGACTCGACCTTCTTTTGCAGGGTCTTGAAGCGCACGAGATCCTGTCCATCTATCATCTCAAAGAGCACGCGGTCGTAGTGGTCAAAGCGCTCATCGAGCTCCTCATAATAATCCATATCCGCGACATGGATCACGCCTACCACATCCACCACCTGACCAGCGGCATTCTTGTAGGTGGCGATGGGGATCATGAGCTTTTTGTTGTCCGTCTCCTCATCGACGTACATGTAATTCTGAGGGAAGGGGAGATCCTTGGGGACAGCCGCTTGGGAAAGTGTCCCCAAGGCGAACGAGCAGAGTAAAGCAGAGGTTGAAAAGAACTTCATGATTTACAAATAATATCATACCGACTCGAAGGCACAAGCAAAAAATCGTAATCACGCCTCCCTCTGCTGCCGCGCGCCCGTCTCTTGACAAGCTGCGCGCGATCTGCTAAAGTACTAAGGTGCAATACGACTCTCCTCCCACATGGCCCGCCATCAGCATCCTCATCATGGGGTACAATCAAGAGCATTTTATCGAGCAAACCATCCAGTCTGCCTTTGATCAAGACTATGAGGGTGAGCTCGAAATCGTGCTCTGCGACGACCGCTCGCCCGATGGCACCTTTGAGGTGATGCAGCGTATGGCGGCGGCGTACACAGGGCGACACCGTGTCATCGCGCATCGCGCGGAGAAAAATGGGCGCGTCGCGGTGAATATGAATCTCGCCGTCTCGCTCTCGCGCCACCCGTGGATCATGCGTGTGGATGGTGATGACATCCTGCATCCTGATCGAGCGCGCTTGACCGCGCTCGCCATCCTGCGCTATCCTGAGGCGAAGGCCATCGCGGGGCGCCTCGAGCCCTTTAGCAATCAGCCACCACGTGTTTGTAATCCGCCTGACAGCGAGCTCGTCTTTGAGGTGAGTCGCGCGGAGGACATGGATGCGGACAAGAACGCTCATGGTCTGGAGTGGTGGGGCTGTATGATGACGATGTCGCGGGATATCTTTGAGCAATTCCCTCCGCTGCCGGCGATCTGTGCGGTGCTGGATGATACGATGTTTGCGACGCGTGCGCTGATGCTGGGTGAGTTCGTCATTGTGAAGAATGGCACGATGCTCTACTACAGGCGCCATGCGGGTAATATTTCCTCGGAGCGGCGCACGGGGTTGTCATTGGTGGAGACCTACCGTGCGGATCAGGCGACGAGGGATTATTATAGGCGGGGCTGTGCTTGTCATGAGGCTATCCTAGGGGAGATACGTGAGAGGGTGGCGCGGGAGCCGGAGCGGGAGGATCTGGCGGGGCTGTTGCGGCACTTTGAGCGGCGATTTGAGCAGCTGCGCGAGCAGGGGTATTTTTGGCAGACATCGTGGGCGCAGCGTCGGCAGCTGCCGGGATTTGGGCTGATGGCGCGGATCACGTGGGGGGTGCAGACGCTGCATCCGTATGTGTATTGCTTGGTGCGCTGGCTGCGGCGGTGATGACGCTTCGCGTTTGCGGCGGTAGACAAGAGGCGCGCTTCGCGCGCAGGAGGGACGGGGGCGTCAGTTGGCGGCGTTGACGCCATGCTGGGTTTGCCACGTATAGACTTGGAACTGACGCCTGCTGGATCTATGATCCAGCATTTCCTCGGGCTCTGCCCTCCACCCGCAAGGGCTCCGCCCTTGACCCGGGAGGGCGCTGCCCTCCACCCGCTGGCGAACGATCGCCAGGGATCGCTTAAGGTCTAGACCTTAAGAATCCATTGACTTAACGGTCTTGTTCTCTGGTCACGCCTTTGTTTATTCATCCTCTACTGCGCACAATACGGGGGAGCAACTTGACAGCTTATGCAAAAAATCATACAATGATAAATATGTCAACGCTCATCCTCCTTGTACGTGTCATTCTTGCCACGATTTGCACGCTCACCTGCCTGCTCACTTGGTCCTACCCCCATACCTTTCTCCCTCAGCCTGACGTCTCCTTCTACGGCGCCCCCGAGCCCGATCTCTTCGACAAGGGCGGTTTTTTCAGCCAGAATGCCCTGTGGCTGGTCGCGCTGCTCGCTCTCTATGTGGTTAGTTTCGCCGGTAGCAAGAAGAATGTGGTCTGGTTCACCGCTTGGTTTATAACGCTGATCGCAGGTGCCATCGTATGGCCTCTCCTGCGCGTCTGGTTCCCCGAGCTGCTCTGGCCTATGCTCAGCTATGAGGATGGGAAGCTCTCGATGGGGCTTTTCTACGCTGGTATTTTTGTCGCCTCCAGCGTGATGCTACGTCTCGGCCTGCTCGCCTTCCTCTTTTCCAAGCCACTGCCGCCCTACGAGGGCAATGAGGTGGAGCTCCATCAGCTCGATATCCAGAAGGGACGCACGGTGCGCGAGATTGCCGCCGCTCAGGGGCGCATGCGCGCGAGTTTCCTCTTTGGCCCTGCTGATGAGAATCTCGTCGCGCGCTTCTACGGCAGGATGCGCGAGATGCTCGCCGCCCAGCGTGCGAAGTGGCTGCTCATCTCATCGCTGCTCACGCTGCTGGCGATGTGGTTTGCTATCTACCCTGGTGTGATGGATACGCCCGCGCACGCCCTGCAGCGCGATCGCGAGCGTATGTACCAGCTGCTCACACGCGACTCAATGCTCTCGACGACTCCTGCACTCTACGCTGCCTACCGCGTGCTCGCTCCCATTGCCAAGCAGGATAAGCTGCGCGGGATGACCATTGAGCAGGCAGAGCACTACCTCGGCCTCGATAGGCTGCCCGCCGCCCAGCGCGCTCACCTGCGCGATGGAAGCGCGCGTGAGAGTAGCTCCGCGGAGGCGTCCACACTCGGGCGCCTGCGTTTCCTGACCTTTGACGATGGGAAGCGTCGCGTGATGCTCTACCTGCGCTTTGCAAAAGATGGCAAGACGATCAACTTCTCCGAGCTGGAGGAAGAGGGTTGGGATCTGAATCGAGACGCCGAGCGCCGCCGCCTGAGTGGTGAATGGCGTAGCAGTGCCATCAGTGGTTAATTTTTTCCTCCCATTCAATCTAGGGGGCTTCTAATTTCTCGCGAGGTAAGATTTTGAGATGATTTTAGAGTTG
>CAYJID010000055.1:0-7253 GCA_964370135.1 uncultured Akkermansia sp.
GCCTCGATGTACTCGATGGCGCGCTCAATCGAGAAGACGCGTGGAGGCGTGAGCTGGATGGAGTCGTTCTTGGAGGCGGCGCGGTGGTTCGTGAGGTGCTTTTCCTTCGTAGGATTCGCCACGATGTCGATGGGCTTGGGATTCTCGCCAATGATCATGCCCTCGTAGACCTCGTCACCAGGGGCGACGAAGAGCGTGCCGCGCTCCTCGATACTCTGGAGAGCGTAGGGGCGTGCGATGCCGCTCTCGAGTGAGATCAGCGTGCTGTTCTGACGAGTGACAATCTCGCCGGCATAGGCGTCGTACTTCTTGAACATGTGGGAGAAGATGCCGTGACCGCTCGTGAGATTCACCAGCTCGAACTCAAAGCCAATCAGACCGCGTGTGGGAATGATCGCCTCGATGAGCGTGCGTCCCGAGTCATTCGCCTCCATGTGCTCGAGGATGCCGCGGCGATTGCCGAGGATGCGTACAGCACCGTTGGCATGCTCGGAGGGGACCTCGATGTAGAGATGCTCAAAGGGCTCGCAGCGCACGCCGTCTATCATCTGGTCGATGACGCGGGGGCGCGAGACGAGCAGCTCGTAGCTCTCGCGGCGCATTTGCTCGACGAGGATGGCAATCTGCATCGTGCCACGTGCGGATACCATGAAGATACCGGCGCGGTCGGTGTCCTCCACCTTGATGGAGATATTCGTGCGCATCTCGCGCATCAGGCGATCGCGGATCACGCGGCTCGTGACATTTTTCCCATCCTTGCCGCCGAGAGGACCGTCATTGATGCTGAGCTCCATCTGGACGGTGGGAGGCTCAATGTCGACGAAGGGCAAGGGCTCGACATTGGGATCGGCGCTGAGTGTCTCGCCGATGTCGACGTCTTCAAAGCCTGAGAGACCGATGATGTTGCCCGCGTAGCCGATGGCTGAGTCGGTGGTCTGGAGACCATTGTATTCGAAAAGCTTGGTTACCTTCGCCTGCACGCGTGAGCCGTCGTGGCGCAGGAGGTGGAGGGTGTCACCCTTCTGCACCTTGCCGCTGGTGATGCGGCCGATGGCGACACGTCCTACGTAATCATCCCAGTCGATATTGGAGATGAGCATGAGCAGATCCTTGTCAGGGTCGGCGTTCTTGGGCGCGGGGATACGCTTGACAATCTGGTGGAGCAGGGGCGTACAGTCGACGGGGGGCTCGCCCTCGATGCTGTTCATGAAATAGCCGTCACGCGCGGAGCCGTAGACAAAGGGACTCTCGAACTGCTCCTCGGTCGCGTCGAGCTCGAGGAAGAGCTCCAGCACCTGATCGCGCACCTTGAGCGCGTCGGCGTGGGGGCGGTCGATCTTGTTGACCACCACGATGGGGATGAGACCCTCTTCGAGAGCCTTGCGCAGCACGAAACGTGTCTGAGCCTGAGGACCTTCGTAGGCGTCGACGACGAGAATGACGCCGTCGACCATCTTCATCACGCGCTCCACCTCGGCGCCGAAGTCGGCATGCCCTGGGGTATCGACGATATTGATCGTGTAGCCATTCCAGAGGATGGACGTGTTCTTGGCCTTGATGGTAATGCCCTTTTCGCGCTCGAGATCCATGGAGTCCATGGCGCGCTCTTGCACCTCTTGGTTCTCGCGGTAGGTACCGCCAGCTTGGAGGAGCTGGTCGACGAGGGTTGTCTTTCCGTGGTCAACGTGGGCGATGATGGCGAGGTTGCGAAATAGGGATGCGTCACTCATATAAAAAGGTATTGCTTGATAGCGCGCGCATTCTATCATGAGATGATAGATTTGGAAAGCGCAATTTTGATGAAGAATTTTGGTTCTACGCCGAGGCATGCTCCAGAGCGCGTGCATCACCCAGCCGCGACAAGTCAATGGATTCTTAAGGTCTAGACCTTAAGCGATCACTGGCGATCGTTCGCCAGCGGGTCTGGGCAGAGCCCAGCGGGGTCGAGGGGCAGAGCCCCTTGCGGGGCTGGGCAGAGCCCAGTGGGGTGTGGGGCGAAGCCCCACAAGTAGTGCTGGATCGTAGATCCAGCGGGCGTCAGTTTCGAGTATATGAGCACGCGCCCGCATGGCAAATCCTGCATGGTGGCAACGCCGCTAACTGACGCCCCCGTCCAACCGCGCGCACAGCGCGCCTCTTCTCCACCGTCGCAAACGCGAAGCGAGCATCCATCACACCCCATCACAAGGCACATACGCAATCGCCCCCATCACGCCCGTGCAGGGCTGGAGAAGCTCAACGCGCAGCTCACACTCAAAGCCCAAGACAACAGCCCCTTCACGAATCACAAAAGGGAACTGCTCCGCGCACCAGATGCTGCTGCCTGCCTGCTTGATGAGTGCCTCGCAGACGCACCAATGGGCGTAAAAATCCTCAATCTGCGCTCCCTTTTGTATAAAACGCTCGTAGCTCTCCTCTGTCATGATGCGGCTCGCGAGGCGCGTGAGATTGCGCCTCGGGCGCATGAGCTCGATGTCGATGCCGATGGGGTGCTGGTCGATGGCGATGACGAGCAGCTCGGCCGTGTGTGACATGTTGAAGTGGAGCTCAGGATAGTCGGGGAGATAGGGCTTGCCCTGCTCGCCGTAGGCGAGCTGGATGTCCGTGATGTCGCAAGAGGCGTGGTGTGCAAGAAGCTCCTTGAGAATGAGACGCGTGCGCAGGAAGTTCAGCCCTGCGCTCTCGTAGCGCTGCCGCTCGGCGGTATCGAGGAGGTGGAGCGATGAGGCGTCCCAGTGGATCTCATCGAATCGGTAGAATCGGTAGGTCATTTCAGGGCTGACTCGCTGTGGGCGCAGGGCTGGCGCAGAAGAGGGGCGTGTAGCGGGGGAGCTTCTCAGGCAGTTGTGCGCGTAGGCTCTGCTGGGGCTGCTCCTTCTCTCCCAGCTTGTACCAGAGAGGCGTGCTCTCGGGCAGCTCACGGTAGAAGTAGGGCGTGCCCTCGTGCGTGATGAAGCCGACGAACTCGATGCCGCTCTGCTCCTTGCTATTCATACTCTGCATCATGGCCGCGTGGTACTGCTGACCGACGCGGCGGCTGAGCCAGCCCGCGGCGCGCTTCTCCGCCGCGAGATGGGCGCGATCATAGCGCAGCCAGCTCAGATCGTCGAGGGGGAAGCCGATCTGCTGCTCAAGCTTCTTGAGCGATGCGATATCGCGTCGCAGCTCATCGCTCAGCGCGTGCTGCAAGGGTGAGCCAGGCTCGTGGGCTTCGATGACCTGCGTGAGGATCTTGTAGACGTAGAGCTTGAGGCGCGCGTTGACATGGGGGGATCTGTAGCTGAGCAGCTTCTCAAGGGTGAGGGGGATGTTGGCGCAGGGGAAGAAGTGGCTGCGCGTGAGGCATAGCTTGGCAATGAGCTCGTCGGGTCGCCACTCGCAGAGATGGAGCTTGGGGTTGGGCTGGAGGAGCTTTTTCTTGCTGCCGCCCTTCGCGCTGCAGGGATCAAAGGGGGAGAGGGTCAGCTCCACGAGCTTGTCCTTGTTGAGCTTCGGCGGGCTCTCGCAGAGCCACGATTGCAGCAGCTCGGGATTGCGCAGCTGGTAGTGGCGGCTGTGCAGGGGGCGGGATTGGAAGATATTCTCCATGAGCGCGACCTGCCGGAGATTCGCCGCGTGCTGCGCATCAAAGCTGGGCTGATTGCCGTGGGTGCGTCGTGGCTCGGCGGGCTGCCCGTGGATGCGCTCGGCGAGCTCCTGCGTGCTAGGCAGGCTGCGGCATGCGTGCTCGATGGCACTGCGGTGGTAGCTGCTGCGCGGCTTGTAGCGCAGTAGTAGGCGGCCGTATTCGCCGTAGCGCGGATTGTCGCGTAGCTGGTGCTCGATGCGCTTGAGCATGCTGATGTCGCGCCTGAGGAGGCGCAGGTGCTTGATGCGCTTTTGGACGGGGGCGATGAGCTTGCCCTCGAGGTGGTGAATCTGGTTGAGGGTCTGCCACTCGTCGTGTCGCTGGGTGAGGGCTTGTTGCTCTTCATCGAGGGCTAGGAGGTCTTGTGCCGCATCTCCTGTGAGGGGAGTGCGTGGGGGTAGAGGACGTAGGACGCGCTCAAGGCTCTCGCGGCGCAGCGTGAGCTGCTGGGAGCGGCGGTGCTTCACAAGAGCGTGCCAGCGGCGGGGGATGTCCTGTCCCTCGGCACTCTGTGCCCAGAGCGGGGAGCCCAGCTGGCGTATCTGCTGGGGGGTGACTGCCTCCCAGCGCTGGGGCTGCTGCTCGAGCTCGCCGAGTAGCTGGAGCGTGTCGAGGCGCTGCTGCTCATGCTGCGCGAGTGTGCTCTCAGCCTCGCTGATGCAGCGGCGTAGCTCGGGGTTGATCAGGGGATTGAGCCCTCCTTGGACGCGCGAGAGCTCGAGTGAGATGAGACTGGGATTGCCAGTGCGCAGCGCGTGCTGGAGGTTGAGGTGGGCTTGGTGTGCCTTGTTGTAGAGGGCAAAGGCGGCGAAGCCGAGCGCACCGATGCCGAGGCAGATCAGCGTGATGTAGAGGATCTTGTGGTTGGTGCGGCGGCGCAATTGGAGCTCATGGATGATGCTCGCGCGCTGGGCTTGGAGCTGCTCGTGCTCCTCCTTGCTCTGGGGGACGGACTTGAGCTGGGATTCAATGGCGCGCCTTTTGTTGCGTAGGGCATTGTGTGAGAGCTCGTGGATGCCGAGGGGGGGAGGTGTCGCTTTATTCGCGTGGAGGTCGGGCGTGGCTGGGGGAGAGGGGACGCGTCGGTGTCGAGAATTTCTCATGGGGCTGAGTTGTTGCGGACTCGGAGAGGGGGAGCGGTTCTGCTGGGAGATGTGGGTGGTGCGGTCTCGATGAGGCGGAAGTGCCAGATGAGTTTGTTGTCTTTCTTTTCGAGACGCTGGAGCATGAGCTCGGACTCAGGGTTGGGCGGGCTGCCCTGGGCGCGGCTCTTGAGCGTGTTGTAGCTCTCGTAGAGGTGCTCAGAGAGGTGGGCGCGCAGCTGCTGGCGGATGAGCGTGCGGTGCTCTGGGCTGCTGAGTCGCTCGGTGAAGCGTGTGCGGGCGAACTTGTCGCGCGTCGTCGTGCCTCTGACGGTGCCGGGGTCGAGCTGGAGATTGGGGTACTCGCTGAGGATGAGGTTGATCTGAGCGGCGAACTCGCTGTTCTGGTAGAGCTTGAAGTACGCGCTCATGTGCTGCTCTATCTCCGCGCTGCTGGCTGCCTCGTCGAGGTCGAGCAGCAGGCGATAGAGGGTGGCGATGCTGTAGTAGCCCAGCTTCAGCGGGGATTGCTGCGTGGTGCAGCTGTTGGCGAGCTTGTAGAATTGGTACTCGAGGATGCTCTTGAAGTTGAAGTTGCGCTGCAGCTGGATGCGGTAGCGCTCCTCGAGGTAGGGGAAATTGGGCATCTTGCTAATACCTAGCGAGTGCTGGACGACATCCAAGGGGCGTGCTCGCTGCTCGGAGGGGCTCTCGATGCTGATCTCGTTGCTAAAGCCTCGGATGCTGGGCAGCTCGATGAGGGGGGGATTGATGAGCTCGAGGTTGGTCTGCACGACCTTCCACGGGAAGCGCGCGCGGTGCTCCTCGGTGAGGCGCAGCTGGGCGTAGGGCTGCCATGAGTCGGAGGGGATGCTCTCGATGTCCTCCTCCTCGATGATGAAGCTCTCGGGCGTCAGGTCGGGGAGGCTGTAGTGGGAGGCGCGCGTGTGGAGCTGCTGGCGTATGTGGGGGACGAAGAGGTAGCGATTCGTCCGCGGAGACGCGCTCAGCGTGAGGGTGAGTAGTGCTGACTTCTGCTGGTAGAGGAACTGGTAGAAGCGCGTGTCGGCGCGCATCTGCATCTGCTGGTTGGGCGTGGGTACACCCTTTGTCAGCAGCTTGAATTGCTTGACCTTGCCTTGGTCCTGGGGGGCGATTTCGATGCTGTGCTTGCCCTTTTGCAGGCGGCAGCGCCACTCTTCGCTGACGAGGGGGGAGATGACGAGCGCTCCCTGGTCGATGGCCATGGGGGAGTGCTGGAAGATGTTTTGCAGCAGCAGCGGGATGGGGTCGCCTGCATTGATGACGATGAGGCTGCTCTTGTTGAGATGCGCGTAGGTGCTGATGATGTCCTCAAAGGTCTGAGGACTGTTGAGATAGTGCCTGTTGACAGGGTCGTGTCTGTCTAGTGAGCGGATGTAGGCATAGAGCTCAGGGTCGTTGCTGAGGCTGTAGAGCTGCTGCTCGTGGAGCGTCTTGAGGATGGCTAGTCGCTCGGCCTCACTCATCTGATTCGCCCATTGCTGAGGGCTGTAGGACTGAGTGCGGTGGAGGAAGTAGAAGCGTACGAGGGGCTCGAGCTCAAGCTCAAGCTCCTCACTGTAGTCGATGAGGGTGTGCAGCGTGCTGGCGTAGTCGCGCGTGCCCGCTCCCTCGTGGGGGTGGGCGAGGCTGCTGATGATGCTGTGGATCTTGTGGAGCTTGTCCCAGATCTCGGGGGCGGCATGCTTGGCGGCTGCGAGGCTGAGCGTGTGGAGGTCGAGGAGCATCTCCTGCGCGAGCTTGTGCTCGTAGGGGCGTGTCGCGATCTCGATGAATCGCTTGTTGATCTGCTCGATGTCTTGGATGCTCTCGGCGAGCAGGGAGGCGTAGGCGGGCGGGAGGGGCTGCTGGCCTGTGCTCGTGCTGTCTGCCCCTGCTATCTTGTCGATGAAGAGGTTGTCCTTGAAGTAGATGAGGTAGCCTGTCGCGAGGCTCATGAGGATGAGTCCCGTGAGCAGCGTGATGAGACGCACAGAGGTTTTGCAGGGGCGCTTTGTGTCCTTGGGGTTGAGGTAGGCCTGCTCGTCGCGTGGCTCTTGGTATTTGTAGGGGGCGTCGGCGAGCTGGTGTCCCTGTGGCTGGGTGACGAGAGGCCCCTTGACGGGAGGGGGCTCCTCGGCATGCCAGTTGTGCGCGCCTAGCGAGGAGATCTGCGCGAGCTGGGGGGCGGAGGGGTTCTCCTTGAGCTGCTCGGGGCGGGGGATGAGAAGGGCGGGCTTGAGCTTGAGGATGGGGCGTCCCGATCGGCGCGCCTTGCTCGCCATGGCTGATTCTTCGAAGACGGCGATGCGCTGCGTCTGGGCAAAGGTGTCCTGCGCGCAGCCTGTGGTGGTGAAGGTGATGCCCCAGCCGCGCGAGCTGGAGAGCCAATCGCTCTCCGCAAGGAGGTGGAGGACATCGAGGCTGCGGGTGCCAGGCTGCACGATGATGAGGCAGTCGTGCTCATAGGGGGGCGTGATGAGCGACTTCGCATTGTACTTGTGCCCTGTGAGCTCCTTCCA
>CAYJID010000055.1:7353-11393 GCA_964370135.1 uncultured Akkermansia sp.
GTGAACTCGATGGGCGAGGTGCCCAGCGATGAGGCGGCAAAGTAGCGCACCTGACTGGAGATGGCCTCGGCATTCGTACAGATGTAGGGGCAGATGCTAAAGAGTAGCTGGCGGAGGCGCGCGGAGTTCGCCTCCACGTGCTGGGGGAAGAAGATGCCGTTGCGCACGAGGGGGAGCAGGGGCTCGGGCCCGAGCAGGTGCTGCCAGATGTCGCATTTGCCAATGATGAGGGCGAAGGGGGTCTTGAGCTTCTTGCCCGGTGGCATGTTCAGCCGCGTGCGTAGGCGCATCTCGGTCTCGGCGAGGAGTCGTCCCTGACGTCCCGCGGGGTGGAGGGAGCGTCGGAGCTGGGGGTCGGCGTTGTCCTGCAGGAGGTTGCGGAATCCTGGGTTCGTCGTTGGGTCGAAGAGGTAGAGGAGGCTGGAGGCGACGGCTAGGTGCTCAGCTCCAGGGTGCTCCTCGCCTGAGCGGCCGGGCTCGAAGCTCTCGCCTGCGTTGTCAAAGAGGACGACGGAGTAGGTCTTGGACGCTTGGTTGAGATTGTAGATGAAGGGGCGAGGCATGCTGACCTCGTGCCCGTGTCGCCAGACATACTGATAGAGACTGCCCTCGAGGCGTGTCTTGCCTATGTAGGCTTCTTGGGGGGTCTGGGCGGTAAAGAGCCGCGAGCTCATGTCGCTGAGTGTCGCATTCGCGAGGGGGTCGGCGTCGCGGAAGGGGATGTTGAAGTCGCGCGGCAGCTGCATGCTCAGCTCGTGGATGAGAGAGGCGAGGTAGTAGGTCTTGCCCGCGGCGGGGACGCCGACGAGGGAAAAGATATGCTGGCGCGTCAGGTCAAAGAAGGGCGGTAGCTTGTGATGGCAGAGCGGGCAGGCGAACTCGGTGCAGGGTACGCCCATGGCATCAAGCGGCAGTCCCTGTGCATTGAGCTGCTCGGGGATGAAGCGCAGCTGGGCGTCCTCGCCCACGTAGTCGTCGCCGCAGAGGTCGGGGTGGGACGCGATGGCGAGCGCCTCGCTGGAGGAGAAGAGCTCCCAGCAGGTGGGGCAGCGGTAGGCTTGCTGCTGCTGCTGCTGCTGCTCGCTGTCGCGCTGTTGTTCTTCGTGGAGCTTTGCCTGCTCGAGGAGGCGCTTTTGCTCCGCTTGGTAAAAGGTGAGAGGCTCTTTGAGATCGCGGAGTCGGAAGGCGTGGTTGCCCAGACCGCGGAAGGTCGCGAGCGCGTCTTTGGGCTGCTGGTTGATATTCTCCGCGAGGGCGAGTAGCGTGTAGACGCCTGTCCACTCGCGGCTCGTGGGGGTGTAGACGAACCAGTGACTCGCCTCAAAGTGTTCGAAGTCGGGCTTGTTTTTATCAGATGCGCCGCCGTACCAGCAGACGATGCAGCCTGAGGCGATGGTGAGCAGGTAGAGCTTGCCTGACGCGATGACGACATCCCCGGTGAGTTCTTTTCCGTTGAGCGTGTAGCTGCTCTTGTCGCTGTGGGGGAAGAAGCGGCACACGTGGTTTTGCTGTGCAAAGGAGCCTGCGTTTTTCGCACGCATGGCCAGCGGGATGTCGTTGCTCTCGTGCGCGCCTATATTGACAAAGGCTCCATCGGAGCTTGTCGCGGTGCGTGTGAGGCAATCATAGATGTGTAGCTGTTTGTTCATGAAATCAGCTGAGGTGAAGCATGGTTGTAGGGAAGTTTTTTTCTTCTTTCAGGCGGAGATACTAGCAGAAACTCACGGGGCTGTCAAGGATGTCGCTCGGGTGCAGCGCGGCGTGGAGGAGGCATGACGTGCAGGGCTAGAGCGTCGTGCGTCGGTCTGATGTAGCATCGGCGGTGAGCGTCATACACTCACCGCCGATTGTCTGAAGCATGCTTCTGCGGGCTCGATTAGAGCTGCGCTTGCAGTTTCTTCATGCCACGCTTGTAGGTATCGACTCCCTTCTTGTAGTCGAGATGCAGCGTCTTGGTCTTGTCAAAGAGGGGCAGTAGCTCCGCGATGAAGGCGTCGAACTGTTTCTTGAAGGCAGGATCCTTCGCCGCCTTGGCGCGCAGGGCCTTCATCTTCTCAAACTCCTCGATGCCGTCGCGTAGCTTCTCGAAGCGAGGGGAGGTCAGATTCCCCGGGTAGACGAGGAAGCAGTCGCCGTCAGGCCAGCCGCCGAACTTCGTCGTTTGGAATGGGTTGCGATTCCACGCGTTGTACGCCCAGCGCAGGAAGCCGTCAAAGTCGTGCACCGCAGCAAAGATGCCCAGCCACTCGGACTCCACGAGAGGGGAGTGGGTGAAGGTGTTGGGACGCTGGGGATTGGTGCAGACGTAGTAGGTGGTCTTCTTGCCCGCCTTCTGACGCTCGGCGAGCATCTTGGGCGTGACCATCTTCGTGTGGCCGATGAGCGGCGACATGTCGTGTACGATGGCGGAGGCGGAGGAGGGGCTGTTCACCGCGGAGACGACCTTGAACTTGGGACCATACTTCTTCATCACCGCATTGGCGGCGCGTACCATGTGGTCAGGGCGCTCGTCGACGCCGATGCAGGCGATGTCCATCCAGCCTTTTTTCTCCAGATGCTTGGTGAAGTCAGTAAGGAAGGGTCCCCAGAGCTTTTCGTATTCGGGCGAGCTGGGATTGCAGTTGATGTCTTCGTAGAGGCCTGTCTTCTCATCATAGACGCGCAGCTTGAGCGACCAGGGCACCATGGTGTAGCAGGAGATCTGATCCTTGATGCCGATATCATTGATCATGAAGCTCACCCACTTGTCAAAGATGCTGTAGTCCCATGTCATGCTGCCGTCCGCCTTGCGTATCCACTTGATCATGCTGGGGCTGTGGTCGTAGGTCTGTCCACCCCATGCCTCGTGCATGATGGTGGCGGTGATGACCTTTTGCCCAGCATCGGCGAGGCGCTTCATGAGCGGCTTCATGAGGGCAAAGTGGACATCAGACCAGGGCTCAACACCATGGTAGCGTGCGACGGAGTCGGGATACTGCCAGAGGTCGATGTGGGCGGCCCAGTTCTTGGGCTTCGCGATGGAGGGGGAGATGACGTTGATCTCGACGGGGATGATTTGGGATTTCTCACCCTTGGCGCCGACGCGTACCGCACCCTTGTAGATGCCGGGAGCCGCGCTCTGAGGGACGTCGAGGGAGACCCAGACGGAGCGGTTGATGCCTGCTTTGTCCGTGATGAGCTCGCCGTCCTGAGAGGAGATGATGTCGGCGCGGGGCTGACCTGAGCCGATGGTGAACTTCACAAAGCGCGCTGTCATGGGCAGAGCCTTGCCCGCGTCGTTCTTGGGCGCTGCTGTCTTGAGGTTGATCTGGGAGAGCGCGTTGGGGGAGGAGACGAGGATCTGGGCATTCACACGCTCGCCGCGCCATGCGGTGAGGCGGATCTTGTTGCCCGGGAGTGTTGCAGGCATCGCCTGACTGCCTGTCCATGGGAGGCGCGCCTCGGTGCCGTGTGCGGTGGCCTGCATGCCGCCTTTCTCGCCCTCGGCGAAGCCTTGGATCTCGACGATGTGACCGCCGCCTGCGTTGCCCATGCTATTGCGGGTGAAGGTGACGCGTACGAAGCGTACATTTTTTGTGGGGAAGCTGTATTCATTGCCCGCGGCGGTGCCTGTAATCGAGTTCGCCCGCTGATCGGCGAGCATCTCCCATTTCTTCCCATCGCGTGAGCCTTCGATCTTGAACTGATAGATGCGGCCATCGATCCAGTAGGGCCAGAAATGAATGCGGCTCAGGGGCTTGGCGGCTCCCATGTCAATCTGGTAGAAGACGGGGATGTTCTCCGCGCCCCAATAGGATTTGGGCTCTACTTTGCCATCAATCGCTTTGGCAGGTGTGTCCTGATCCCAATGAGGGGAGGCTGTGACCTTGGCCCCTGCAAAGAGGTTTTTCTGCGTGGACTTGGTCTGAGGTTGAGCTCCGTGGAGCCCCATTTCCTCGAACACCTTGCGATCGACGTCTTGAGCCGATGTGGGGTTGCATAAGGAGACCGAAAGTGCCAGTAGCGCAACTAGTCGAGAGGTTGAATGACGAGTCATGGTG
>CAYJID010000056.1:0-11309 GCA_964370135.1 uncultured Akkermansia sp.
TCTCATCGTCTCATTTTGTAGTACAAAATGCCTCTCGCGCGACCCGAGCGAAGCGAGGGGGACTGAGGATGATCGTTGCCAGCGGTGGCACTACGCGAGCCTCATACACCTCAGAGCAATGGATTAACGCCTTAGAAAGCCGAGGTATCATTGTGAGCATGGATGGCCGAGGAAGATGGCAAGATAACGTCAGAATGGAAAGATTTTGGCGCAGCTATAAATACGAACACTATTTCATCCACAGCAATGAGAGCTTGGAGGAGATAAGAGACGATAGCGCAGCATGGATAGAGTATTATAATACGCGTCGCCCTCATAGTAAGCTAGATAATATGTCACCGAGTATATGGAGCGCATGGCAAAAAAAACCAGGGAGCCTCCCCCCTCGGGCGAATTTTTTTCAGGCTGCCTCCACTCCGCTTCGCTCCGTTCCAGCAGCCTGAAAAAAATGACTTGCCAACGAGCGGCAAAATGATAAACTAAATCTATCCCCAATCCACCCCATTACCTTCTTCTAGTTTAATTTTGCTAGTTGCTTGTCAGGAAAAGGGCACCATCTCAATACTTTTCATAATTCTGTAGCTCTGATTTCATCCAGCCTCATTGGCTAGTGACTTGTCAGAAAAGAAAATCACCTCAATCTAGAAAGATGAAAGCATCTCTTATCATAACTCTTTTGACCTCACTTGCCCCTTGTGAGAAATCTCCTGCACAATCACCAGCTGCGCCGACGCTCGAGCTAGAATCACTGAGTGCAGCTCAAAAGGCTCGCCTCATTGTCCTCTTTGCACAGGGCTTAGAGGCGCTAGGAGCCATCCATGAGCATGGTCACTCATTTGAGGGTACTCAGTATTGGATAGTAGTCATACGCAGTACCGTACTGGAAGCCGATGCACGGTTTACAAAAGAAGCCCAAGCTCTGATCGCCAAGTATAATCAACTCGCACTATCCACAGTGCAGAAGCTGGAGCAGTCTTGGGAGAAGCGCGCAGGCATCTCCTCAGCCCAAGCCATCGTCAATCAATTTCAGCGACAGGTGGAGTCAATGATAGAGACGAATCCCGAGTACGCGCAGTTTTTCGCCCAAAGTCAACTTTCACAAGCCTTTGGCGATATAAGCATCGTGCCCATCGTTGAAGAAGCGGAGCATGAGCGCAAGGCAAAAAATCTTGAAGGAAAGGCACTAGGAGAGCACTTTCGCGAAACCGCAGAAAAGATACGAGCTCTGCTATAGGGTAACTCGTTCGCCATATTCCTCATGGCAGTTCTATCAGAATAATACAAGTTTAAACTGATTCCTCAATCCCCCCCACTAGCCGCTAGACCTAACTGCTCGCTTTCTCACCTGCGCAGGTGCATCATAGCATCATGCCTACCCTCATAGCCACCAGTCTCATCGTTTTGCTATTCGTCTGGATACTGCGCCGCTACCAGCACATCAGTAGTCATTGGAATGATGTGCTGCTCGAATGGCAGCACAGCCTCAATCAGCTCAAAACTCAGCACCATGAGCTTAACTCCCTGCTCAGTCAATGGCCGCGCTACTCAAGGGCAACAAAGAAGCTGACTATCTCCTCTTCCTCGAAGGCAAAGCCATCGGCGTACTCGAGGCGAAGGTCGATCACGTGCCTCTCAGCAAGCGCGTCGAGCAGCAAGCCGAGGGCTACACCCAGCGCGTCCTTGATTGGTGCCCAGCATGGCAGAGATCGCTCCCCTTTGCCTTTATCTCCAATAGACGCGAGCTCCACTTCTGCGACATCAGAAAGCCTAGCCGTCAGTATAGCGCGCTCACCAGCATGCACTCACCGCGCAAGCTCGCGTAGCTGGCAGGCATAGGAAGCTACTACGTGGGGCTTCCCCATCAAGCATCTGCGAGATTGCCAATACGACGCCATCGCCGCACTAGAGAGCTCCCTGCGCTCGGGCGCACAGCGCGCCTAGATCGTGCTTGCCACCGGAGCAGGCAAGACATTCACCGCCTGCATGAGCGCCTACCGACTCCTCAGCTACACCCGGCGCGGCGCATCCTCTTTCTCGTCGATCGCAACAATCTAGGCAGACAAGCCGAGGGCGAGTTTGGCGCATTCCGTCTCACGCAGACAGGAGACCCCTTTAGCTCCATCTTCCTCGTCGAGCGACTCCAGAGCAAAAGCATCTCCTCAGGGACAAACCTCATCATCTCCACTATCCAGCGACTCTACAGCATGCTCACCGGAGAGGACATCGAAGAGCGTCATGACGACGAGATCGACGACTGCCTTGACCCCGCGAGCTCACCCATCGCCACCACGGCTACCCCGTTGGAGTTGCTGCCTGATTACTTTGACATCATCATCATCGACGAGTCGAACCGCTCCATCTATAGCAACTGGGGAAAGGTGCACCGCTACTTCGACACAGCGCGCCTCATCGGACTCACCGTCACCCCGTCCCCGAGACACGCGCGACCAAAGAAGGCGGCGCGATCAAGCTCGGTGAGCAGACTACCGAGATCAAGCGCAGCACGGGGCGCGGCAGCCTCGCCGCCGAAGAGTAGGAATGCGTCTACGGAGCCATGGAGTTGAACCGCAGCGTCACCAACCCCACGCAAATCAAGCTCATACTCGAGCAGTACCGCGATGCGATCTATACGCAGCTCCTTGAGCTCAATCAGGGATTTCTCACCCTACTCATGCCGGGCGTGGATGAGCTCATCCGTGTCGGCTTCAGCCATGAGGAGGCGCAGTCCACGACGCAGCAGTTCGAGCACTATGTGCGCGAGCACCGCGACGAGATCGAGGCTCTGCGCATCATCTACGACATGCTCCAGCAGCTGCGAGAGCAGCTCCTGCATGCCTACGCACACTTCCACCCCCAGCAGCTCTGGAATCACTACGCCATCCTGCACCCCGAGAGCGTGACCTCACTGCGCGAGCGCGATGCACTCACCAACCTCGTCCGCTACGCCTACCAGACCACCCCGCAGCTGCGCAGCCTCAGCTCGCTAGCCGCCTCGCAATTCGAGCTCTGGTGTGGTCAGGCACAGTACCCCCTGAGCCCTGAGCAAAAGGCTCTCATGCGTCAGGTCTCCAGTTACATCGTGGGGAATGGCAGCTACAGCTGTGCCGACATCGTCGAGCATGACGAGAGCACACTCGCGCAGATGGTGCAGAGCTTTGGCTCGCAGCTGCTCTACTCACTGTCGGGATTCATCCTCGCGGCCTAAGCTTTTTCCCACTTCTGCCAATTTTCTACTGCATGGAGAAATGCTATTATTTCCATGAGTAAATCTTTATTGTCTTAACTGGATCACTCCTTTTCCCAGTAACCTTCCCTACAACATAAATCTGAGGTGGTATTGTTTTATCTTTGCGTTGCGCTTGTAGTGCTGTGCGCAGTTGGCGCATAAATTCGAGCTCGACTTCTTTATTATTAAACAGAGGTTTCGCATTTATGAAGTTATTTCCTGACAGCAGGAGTTTAATATCACCTTGTTCACTTAACCCTAGAACGGGATAAACACCTTCAAATTGATTTATCAGTAGGGGTTCTTTGATCTCCTTGTGTATACGAAAGAAAGACAGAATGTTCGGATACAGTAAAATGGGATCTTCATGAATCCTTACTCCGATAATTTCTCGTAGAAATTTATACACATTTTTCGTATCAATAATAGCATATTCTTCAAGCGGATCTCGAAAGGGCTCTAAGCCCATGCCCAGGACCAAGACAAAAGGACATTGAAAATAGAAATCATGTACTTCTAGCGTTTTGATACGAGTAGTATTTATACTTTGTATAATTTCCCCTTTAATATAAAGAACGGGGGGGGTATAAATATCAATTATAATATCTTCGCAATTCATGCGTGAAGCGGAACTTAATGTTTGATAGTGAATTGCCCGATATATTTTCTCTAAGTTAGGATCTTTAAATTTTAATTCCACATAGGTTGTACCCGAACTCGTATATATATAAGCTTGGCTGATGTCATGGGAATGCCTTCCTTCTGATGGGTAAATGTGCAAGTCATTTACATCTTCTCCTTTTGCCCAACTAACGTAAAGGAGCGCGATAATTAAGATAATGATTTTCATGGCTTTTTATTTGGTGTATAAACTTCTACAATTCCATGGTGAGCAGCACATTGCCTCATTGTTTTTTGACCGAACTAAATCAACAATGACCGAACAACATCATCATACCACAGTGCAGGATCTTTGCAACCTTCTAGTTTCAGATTCTGCTGATAATCCATTAGCTCAAATCTACACTATCTTGCTTCCCGCAAGTTTCTCAAAGATATAACCAAAACCTCCCCTTCTGATTAATCATTACTAACAACTGGTTAAAACATAACTCGAGCATTTTACAGAAAAAATCTTGCGCTTCCTTCCATTTTATAATATGATTTTTAAAATTATAAGTTATTGAGATTTATTAGCATATTTCTTTGTGTTCGGTATTTGCGACACGTGAATAATCCTGCGCGAATTATAATTTCATGATTGCTCAAGATGAATAAATTGTGTAGTATGATTTCCTGTCGCAGATGTTTTGATTTTTGCTCGCTTTTTACAATTAAAGTACTAAAATATATGAAAATAGATTCTCTCTATGAATATCATGTCTAAATCTTTTTATATTGGCATAACGCTACTCGCCTCTCCGTTCATAGCTTCACTTTTCTCCGAGAGCAAAGCAAAAGCAGAGACGCGTGTCGTGCCTACATGCTTAATAATGATTAAGCCCGTATCTGGGGTTGTTGATGCAGTGGTAGAGTATAATAGAAATGTACTATCAGCGCATTGACTGCAGTCTTGAGCGCATCATTCGTGTTCTACGTGTATAGCAAGTGGTATGCATTGCAGAGAAGGTACTGATGTGTCACGAGCTGACAAACAACATAAAAGCAGCAGAATTATATTTTTCTGAGCAAATTTTGAAATCGAGTTAGCAGATATGAGTAGGAGCATTCAGATATACGACTGTCGCTGTGAGGTGGCGCGTTATGATGTGGAGTCGATGGTCAATGGGCAGATTGTTACGCTAGGACGTAGCGCGAGTGTGGATTTATCCTTCCCCTCCTATGATGAGGTATCTCGACACCATGTGAGTATACGCAGGGCTGGGGATGATTTTTTTATCCGCAATGAGAGTTATTGTAATCCCGTGTTGATCAATGGAGAGCCGATGGAGCACGCTGTGCGCATGCGCTCGGGGGTGGATTATCAGATTGGTAGGTTGTCTCTCGCCCTCCATGGTGCAGGGCTGCTTGAGCCCTGCGAGCATATCAATTGCGATTTTATTTTCCCCGAGCCTCAGGGATTTGCAAACACAGAGATCGTTTATATTTCTGAAAGCGAAGCTCCAGAGGAGATTGCTCTCTCGCCTGCTTCTTTATCGCTCACTGCAGACAGCGACGAGAAGGGCATTGCTCCTCACGCGGCGGAGTCACTCGCCACAACCAAGTGCGCGCAGGCTAATGAGCAGGCAAAGCGTGTCCTGCTCGCTGCGGGATGCGCGCAGTCAGTGCCTCCACCTCAGCTTCGAGTGAGCGCAAATCTCACCTATGCGGATAAGGCAAAGCTACGTCTTGCGCGGAATAAAACGTATAGAGAAGCAAGACTGCTGGGACGCCGCAAGCAGCAGCGCAAGCTGATGCAGCTGTCGTGCGCTGTATGTATACTGCTGATGCTCATCTGCACGGGCATTCTCCTTTGGTTTAAAATAATCATCCCTAGTAATAATGTCGCGACCTTTAGCTATGTGCCTGTGATGGCACAAGAGCAAACAGTTGAGAAGGTCAAGCCCAAGGATCTATCTAGCAAAGTCGCTGGTGGTAGTCCTAGTCCTGCGCTAGACGTGGTCACAGTCGCCACGGCATCAGCACTCAATCTCCATGCGCTTGATACCTCAAGTATAGAGATAGGGATATCGACAGTTGGAACTGGCTTGGACGGCATAGGGGATGGCATAGGTAGCGGACTAGGCTCAGGTATGGGAGGGGCGGATGGGGCGGGTCTTGGCTCCGGTAGCAAAATGGAGTCGGCCTTTGTGGGGGAGTTCTGGGATTTGAAGCGAGAGAAAGATTCTTCTGAGTCGGTGTTTTACGATCCCGCGGCGAGCCCGATGATGCTGACATTTTTGAGTACTTTTTATAATTCTAGTTGGGACGATGCGAGATTTAAGCCTTATTTGAAATCACCTCTCAAGCTCTATACGACTTGCTTTTATATGCCGAATGCTTTGGACTCTGAGGCGACGCATGCGTACGACCCAACGGGAGAATACGGTTTGGAAAAAAGCCGGTGGGTGGCTGTGTATCGAGCTCGGGTGCAGGCACCCAAGACGGGCAAGTTTCGTTTTATAGGAGCGGGCGATTCTGTGATGGGGGTACGCTTTAACAAGAAGAATGTACTCAAGGTCGGTCTCCACAATATCGAGTCTGGTGAATGGGGTGATATAGATCCCTATGATGGGAAGAAGGAAACATGGTATTACAAGAATTGTGATTTTTGGAATGCAAGCATCAATGGGTTTACCGCTGGTGATGAGTTCGCAGTTAAAAAGGGGCGGTGGTATGACATGGAGGTGCTGGTTTCCGAAATCGGAGGTGGCCATTTTGGATTTTGCTTGTTTATAGAGGACATGGCTGACCGCAACAGCGAGCATAGGCCAACGACTCCGGGTTGGAGGTTTACCAAAGAGATTCGAGAAAGGGTAGCTCGTTCTGGCTTAGACCGACAGATCGCAGACTATTCGAAGACTGAGCAAATGGAGCTACCTCTCTTTCAGCTCTTTCGTACGGCGATGGTTACACCTGATGCCAAGCAGCTGTATGAGACGTTCAAGTTCACGGAGAACCTTGGCACGCGTGAGAGAACCTACCCAGCCTATGACGAGGATAGCTTGGTCTGGCCTGCGCGCCCCATGTAGCCGCTTCATCTGAGAAAAGCAAGGTATGATCGCGCAGCGAGATGCTCTTTTGATTGCAAATTGATTTATCGGTAAGAAATATTCACCTTGAGTTCTTTCTTTTCGAGCTTTTTGTTTGGATCGGCAGCAGGAATTGCTGCTGGCTCGTTCTTGAGCCCTTGAGTCATGGTGAAGGGGATGGCAAAGGGGGCTACGGCAAGGATACCACCCGTGAGCGATATGGAGAGGATAGGATCAATCACATAGTCAAAGGGAGCGGCGAGGATGCGCCTCGTGGTCGTGGTGCGCTGGGTTCCGAAGTCGAAGGGGACGTTTCCTGTATAGCTAAATCGGCTCGTGTCCACGAGCTTCGCGCCTTTGAGCTTGGGCTTTTGATTCAAGAGAGTGGCTTGGAAGCTACCTTTTTTGTGGCGGTATATTTTGACCCAGTGCCACGTGCCTGTCGCCTTTTGGTGCTTGGTGCGGTAGGGAGCTGATTTGAATGTATAGAGGAGAGGTTTTTGCAAGGCTCCTTGGATGACGGGGGCTTGGTAGACGTACTGGTTGTCAGAGATTTTGTAGGCTTGATTCTGCAGAGGCTTGGAGGCATCGACGGCCTCGGCGTATCGAGCGGGGTGGCGGATGATGGCGCCTGTTTGCAGCAGCAGGCAGCTTGGTAGTGAGAGGAGGACGAGTGCGCTGAGGGGGAGGAGTTTTTTCATACTGAGAGTTTTTACGCCTTTTATATTGTAGTATTTCTCTCTTCCGTTGTCAAGCTGTGGGGTAGGGGACGCTTCGCGTTTGCCTCGGCAGAAATTTGCCGCCCTTCGGTCGCGGTTTAACGGGGGCGTCAGTTGGCGGCGTTGAGTGCCATGCTGGGTTTGCCTCGCGGGCGTGTGTTAAGTAATAGGAACTGACGCCCTGCTGGATCTGCGATCCAGCGTTTTCTCGGGCTCTGCCGGAACCCGCAAGGGGCGTTGCCCCTTGACCCCACTGGGTTCCTCCTCACCTCGCTTCGCTCGGACGGGCAGGAAGTGTCCTGCCCTTTCGTCGTCTCATGTTGCAGTGCAACATGTGCCCAGACCCGCCGGCGAACGATCGCCGGAGATCGCTTAAGGTCTAGCCCCTAAGAATCCAAGATGCTTCGCATCTCTTCATGCTAATAGGGTATTTTTATGTGCTAGAGGCTTGTGGCATCACTTTGCCTTCCTCGACTCGGTAGACGGGGTAGGGTGATGCCTCCTCGCCCAGCCAGTCGAGCTGCGTCGTGGTGATGATGACTTGCGATTGCTCAGGCATAGCAGCGAGCAGCGCGCGGCGTCGCGTCGCGTCGAGCTCGCCAAAGATGTCGTCAATGAGTAGTAGGGGCGCGCGTCCTGTCTCATGGCTGAGTAGATGCGCCTGCGCGAGTTGGAGGGCGCAGGCGAGTGTGCGTTGCTGTCCCTCTGAGGCGTAGTTCTGCGCGCTCTGGGCATCGAGCTCGATGCTGAGCTCGTCACGGTGCGGCCCCACGCTGGTGTAGCTGAGTCGTCTGTCGTCCGCGAGGCTGTCTTCGAGTCGCGCAGCGAGGCTGCCGCGTGGCGCGCTGGCACGCAGGCTCAGGCTGCATTCTTCCTGACTGGTGCTGATGCTGCGGTGCAGCTCGCGGACGTAGGGTTCGAGCCGCTGGATGAGCAGCTCGCGCAGTTGGTGGATTTGCTCGCCTTGCTCGGCGAGGACGTGGCTGAAGCTGCTGAGCGATGCCGCACTGCTGCGCGGGTTTTTCAAGAGGGCGTTGCGCGATTTGAGGGCTTTTTTGTAGCGCAGCAGGGCTTGTCTGTAGACGGGGTGCCACTGCGTGCCGAGGAAGTCGAGGTATTTTCTTCTATCCTCGGCACTGCCTTGTACCAGCGCGATGTCGCGGTTGCCCAGCCAGCTGACGGGGGGGGCGTCGCGTAGGTAGTCGCCGTAGTCGCGGCGCGTTTGCCTGTCGACGAGTAGTTCGAGCTGGCGGGGTTTCCACATGATGCGGCGTGTCTGCTCGCTGGTGCTCAGCGAGATGCCGAATTGTCCTCGCCCGTGCTGGGCGAGGCGCTCGAGGCGCGTGCTGCGCGGTGAGTGGAGGCTCAGGGCAAAGCAGATGGCCTCCAAGATGCTGGTCTTGCCCTGCGCGTTGTCCCCGCAGAGGATGGCTCCCTGTGCGGGGAGTGTCCAGTTGAGGGTCTCATAGCAGCGAAAGTGCTGGAGGCGCAGGGCGTGGAGCATCGGGGGGACTGTGAGGATCAGTACTGCGTGGGCAGTGCCTTGATGGAGTCCATGATTTTCGCCCCCAGCGCGCGTTGTTCGTCGCGGCTGCGCGCCTTGAGGTCTTGCTCGGTGAGGTAGAAGGGGTCTCCGACGGAGAGGGTGATGGGGCGGAATTTCAGCTTCTTGCTGTTGATGGGCAAGCAGTCGTAGGCTCCCTCGATGCGGATGGGCTGGATGGGGATGCCCTTGAGCTTGCTGAGGATGAGGCCGATGCCGGGCATGGCGGGCTGGATGGTGCCATCGGCACTGCGCGCTCCCTCGGGGAAGATGATGACGCGTCCGCCGGCCTTGACGGTGCGGATGACTTTGATGACGGCGGCGGCGTCAGGGCGTGTCTGGTTGATGGGGATGCACTGGCAGTAGGGCAGGGCGCGCTTGAGCACGGGGTTGTGCCAGAGGCTGTGGCGCGCCAGCGCGTGGACGTTGGTCTCGTAGAGCTGGCCTATCATGGGGGGGTCGAGGAAGCTCTGGTGATTCGCGACGATGATGCAGGGACCGTCGTCGATGAGTTTTTCTCGGTTGATGACTTTGAGCTTGAAGAAGCAGCGTCCGATGTGGTACGCGAGTGTGCGGATGAGGTAGTACGCGAAGTTGGGCGCGGATTGGGGGGCTGACATGGCAGAGGGGTGGGATGGGGAAATAGGAGATAGGAAAAATTTACTGAGCGGCGAGTTTTTGACGAATGTCAGAGGCGATGAGGGCGACGACGTCGGTGATGCTCATGTCGGAGGTGTCGACGAGTAGCGCGTCTTCGGCCTGAGTGAGGGGGGCGCAGGCGCGTGAGGAGTCCTTGCGGTCGCGCTCGGCGATGGAGTCAGTGATGCCTTCAGCGGCGCGGCGGGCGGCGCGTACTTCCTCGGAGGCAGTGACGAAGTACTTGAAGGGGCTCTGGGGGAAGACGACGGTGCCGATGTCGCGGCCTTCCATGACGACGGGCTCGGCTTGGTTGTACTCGCGCTGCTTGGCGACGAGGAAGCTGCGTACCTCGGGGATGGCGGCGATGGTGGAGACCTGATCGTTCACTTCCTGTGCGCTGAGTTCATGGCTCAGGGCGTGTCCGTCAAAGAGGACGCAGGAGTTGCTCCCTTCGCGTCCAAAGCTCAGGGGGATGTCGGCGAGTAGGGCGACGACGTCGGCGGTGCTCTCGGGGGAGATGCCTTGCTGGAGGCTATACCAGGTGATGGCGCGGTACATGGCGCCGGTGTTGATGAAGCAGTAGCCGAGCTCAGCGGCGATGAGCTTGGCGACGGTGGACTTGCCCGAGGCAGCGGGGCCGTCGATGGCGATGGCGGGAGGGGTGCAGGTCATGATCTGGATGATTCTATTTTGGTGATGAAAGGGGGGGCTTAGCGCGCGTTCATGTAGTTGATGATGCCGCTGGCGATGCACTGGGCGTAGTAGACGGCGTTCTTGTGTTGGGAGATGAAGCGGACGTGGTCGGGGTTGTTGAGGTAGGTGATGGCGGTGGCGACGGCGGGGACGTTGGACTTCTCGCAGTTGAGCAGCAGCTGGGTGTCGCGCTTGCTGGGGTCGCGGCGCAGGAGGATGCCGCAGTAGCTACCGCCGTTGCGCAGGGCGTTGTTGAGGAGGCGGCGGTTGAGGACTTGGGCGATGTAGCTGGCGAGCGTGCCGCCGTATTGGTTGCAGTAGACGCTGGATTCCTGCTCGGGTGACCAGCCGTCTTTCTCGTCGTACTCGTGGTGACGTAGCAGCACGACGCAGGCGGGGTTCTGCTCCAGCGCGTAGTTGAGGCTGCTCATGGCGATGCTTTTGAGCTCGGGGTAGTGCGTGGAGTGGGTGGGCTGGTCTGGTTCGCTATTGTCGAGGTGCACGATGTCGGAGAGCTCGGAGTAGGGGAGTAGTCGCGTGTCGCTGGGGATGGAGCCGTGGTTGACGATGAGGCAGCTGTAGCCTGCCTGCTCGATGCTCTGCTTGATGAAGTAGACGTACTCGTACCAGAAGCTTAGTTCGTTGATTTCTCCTAGTCTGTCGTCGGGTGTCTGCGAGCTATTGCCCGCTCCCAGTGGGGTGTCGTACTGGGGGAGTACGAGGACGATGAGGCGCGAGTTGCGGATTTTGTTCTCAATGAGTTTTTGCGTGCAGGTGGTGAGCAGCATGAGGCTCAG
>CAYJID010000057.1:0-11275 GCA_964370135.1 uncultured Akkermansia sp.
TCGTCGTGCGCCTGCACACGGGCGACCCCTGTATCTATGGGGCGATTCAGGAGCAGATGGCCTACTTTGATCAGCATGGGATGTCCTACCACATCACCCCGGGGATCTCCTCCTTCCTCGCGGCGGCGGCGGCACTGCGCTCGCAGTTCACCATCCCCGAGCGCGTGCAGAGCATCATCCTCACGCGCGGCGAGGGGCGCACCCCCATGCCTGATAAGGAAAAGCTCAGCCTCCTTGCGCGCTCACAGAGCACCATGTGTATCTTCCTCAGCGCGAGCATCGTCGAGCAGGTGCAGCGTGAGCTCTTGGAGCATTACCCTCCCACGACCCCCGTGGCTGTCTGCTACAAGCTCACGTGGAAGGATGAGCGCATCTTCCGTGGCTGCTTGCAGGACCTCGTCAGCCTCGTCAAAGACAACAAACTCACCCTCACAACGATGATCGTCGTGGGTGAAGCCATCGACAACAGGGAGGGACTCTCTCGCCTGTATCACCCCCAATTCCACCATCTGTTCCGCCCATGAAGACATTCGACATCCGCCCCCTAGACGAATCCCTACGAGCTGCCCTCCAAGGCAAAATCGACAACCTCACCAAGCCCAAGGGCTCGCTGGGTGAGCTGGAGTCGCTGGCTCTGCAAATAGGCATGATACAGCAGACCTTGAGCCCCAGCTTGCAGCATCCCCATCATATCGTCTTTGGTGCCGATCATGGCATCATCGCGCAGGGCGTGAGCCCCTCGCCCAAGGAGGTGACGCGCCTCATGATGCTCAATTTCCTACAAGGAGGCGCAGGGGTGAACTTCCTCGCGCGTCAGCATGGATTTAAACTCATGCTCGTTGATGCAGGGATTGATGCGGATCTCAGCACTCCTGAATACGAGGGCATCATCGACATGAAAGTACGCCGCGGCACGCGGAACTACTACCACGAGCCCGCTATGACAGAGGCCGAGGGGCTCCAATGCCTCGAATACGGTGCCCAGTGCGCGCAGACCTGCTATGATCAGGGCTGCAACATCATCAGCTTGGGCGAGATGGGGATTACGAATACCTCGTCGTCCGCTATCTGGATTTCCTTTCTCATGGACAAAGACCTGCGCGACTGCGTCGGGGCGGGCTGTGATAACACGGGAGCGATCATTGAGCACAAGTACCGCGTGCTCAAGCAGGCCGTGGAGCAATACACCGGAGACGGCAGCGCGGAGGATGTGATGTATTACTTCGGCGGTTATGAAATGGTGCAGACCGTCGGCGCGATGCTCAAGGCGGCGGAGCTCGGAATGGTCATCCTCATCGACGGGGTCATCATGACAGCCTGCGCCATGATGGCCAGCAAGCTTCACCCCGATTTCCTCCCTTATTGCATCTTCGGGCATCAGGGCGCGGAGCACGTGCACAAGGCAGCATTGGAGCATCTGCATGCCACGCCGCTGCTCCAGCTCGGCTTGCGACTCGGGGAGGGGACGGGGGCGCTCTGCGCCTATCCCATCGTTGACTCCGCCGTGCGCATGATCAATGAAATGAGCAGCTTTGAGAAGCGCGAGATTGTCAAGTATTTCAACTAATGAATCAGCCCATTTCCTTTATCTCACTGGGACCCGGTGACAGCGAGCTCATCACGATCAAGGCTCTGAAGCGCTTGCAACAGAGTGATTGTATCTTCTGCCCCATGAGCAGGGGGAAATCCCGCTCGGGAGACATCCTGCGTGAGCTCTCACTGGACGCGAGCAAGATACGCTACTACAAGCTGCCCATGAGCAAAGACAGGCAGGCCGCGCAGCAAAGCTACCGCGATGTTGCCGAGCAAGCCATCGCTCTCCATGAGCAGGGGCTGCGCATCGCCATCACCGCCGAGGGTGACGCGGGCTTCTACTCCTCCTCACAGTACATCAAAGAACTACTCGCAGAGAAGGGCTACGCCTCGGAGCGTCTCTCGGGCGTGCCCGCCTTCATCGACTGCGCACGCCTCATGGACATGCACCTCGTCAGCGGGCAGCGGGCATTGGAAATCATCCCGCATGTCGAGGACGCCGCGCGCCTGCTCGACAGCCTCAGCGCGGGGAAGAATGTCGTGCTGATGAAAATCTCCCAATCTGAAGCCCCCATCAAAGAAGCCATCACGCGCATGGAGGGACGCTACCAGCTCCACTACATCGAGAATCTGGGCATAGCGGACAAGGAGTACTCGTCATGCGACGCAGAGAGCATCCTCGCGCGGAGCTTTCCCTACTTCTCTATCCTGATGATCACGCAGCCCTGATCATGATTCTTATTTTTGGAGGAACGACAGAGGGACGTCTCGCGGTGCAGGTCTGCGAGGCGGCAGCGAAGCCCTATTTCTATTCCTCCAAGAATGGCGATCAGCAGCTTGTACACAAGCACGCGCGCCTGCTCTCGGGCGCGATGGAGACCGAGGACATCGTGCGCTTTTGCCAGCGAGAGTCCATCAAGCTCATCATCAACGCCGCTCATCCCTTTGCCACGCTGCTGCATCGCCACATCAGCGAGGCGGCGCGCACGCTCGGGCTGGAGGTGCTGCGTGTCGAGCGTCGTACTCTAGCCCAAGAGGGCGAACAGATCCACCGCGTCGCCTCTCTCGATGAGGCTCTGCAAGCCGCCCCTCACTGCAGCCGCATCCTCGCCCTCACGGGGGTGAAGTCCGCTTCCGCGCTGCTCCCCCACGTTGCGCAGCATCATATCCTGCTGCGCATCATGGATAGAGAGGCGTCCCACCAGATCATTGATCAGTGTGGCTTTCCACGAGAGCAGCTACTCTATTACCCTCCTCAAGGCGAAGAGGAGCAAGACCTGCTCCAGCTCGTCAGGCAACATCGCATTGAGATGATGATATGCAAGGACAGCGGCGCGAGTGGCGGGCTGACGTACAAAATGGCTGTCGCGCAGCAAGCGGGTGTCACACTCTCCATCATTCAGCGTCCAGCCATTCCCTCCTTCTCCTGCACGGTCTACGGCGAGCAGGGCTTGCGACGGGCTCTACAGCGTTATCTGCCCGATTATTTTCCGCTCAAGACAGGCCTGACAACGGGCAGCTCGGCGACTGCCGCGAGCTGTGCGGCTTTCTATGCCGCATGGAATCGCACTCATGCGCCGCGCGTCGACATCACCTTGCCCCGTGGCGAGTGCATCGAGCTAGCGGTGCATGAATCAAGCCTGCTCCCTCAGGGCGCAGAAGCTCGCGTGATCAACGACTCGGGCGATGACCCCAGTGTCGTTCACGAGCTCGAAATCGGGGCGCGCGTCACGCTGCACCCCGATGAAAAGGGAATCTCCCTAGACGGAGGCGAGGGCGTAGGACGCGCCACGCTACCCGGTCTCGATATGCCTGTGGGTGAGGCGGCGATCAACAGCGTCCCCCGTGCCATGATCACCCAAAACATCGCGCGCCTAATGGACGAGTACCACTACACAGGAGGCGTGCAGATAGAGATTTTCATCCCCCGAGGTGCCGAGATCGCACCGCGCACGCTCAATGCGCGGCTCGGCATCGAAGGGGGGCTCTCTATCTTGGGCACCTCAGGCATCGTGCAACCCTACTCCGCAGAAGCTTTTCTCGCCTCACTAGAGAGGCAGGTGCATATCATCCGCGCGCTGCATCACCCGCACGTCGCCCTGAGCTCGGGGGCAAAGAGCGAGCAGGTCATGCGCGCGCAGCTGCCAGATCTCCCCGCCATCTGCTTCCTGCACTATGGCAATCTCATCGGCGATACGCTGCGACTCTGTGCCCAAGCCCAGCTGCCCGAGCTGACGCTAGGGCTGATGATAGGCAAGGCGGTCAAGCTAGCCCAAGGAGCTCTCGACACGCATAATAAGCAATCAAGAATGGACAAGTCATTCCTCCAGCAGCTCGCCGCCGACTGCGGCTGCTCCTGTGCGATCGTGGAGAGCATTGCCACCATCGCGAGCGCGCGCGAGCTCTGGGGTCTCATTCCACAGGAGAACGAAGGTTTCTTTCACCGCCTAGCGGCACGCTGCCACGCCCACGCGCAGCCCCTCATCCCCGCGACCTCGCTACGCCTCCTGCTCATCGCCGAGGGTGGCAGCCCCCTCATTTCCTACCCCGCACAAGATTTATGAACGACACATACTTTGTATCATGGAGTACCGGCAAAGACTGTAGCTATGCCCTGTATCTCTTCAAGCAGCAGCACCCCGAAGCCCGCTTCCACCTGCTGCACATGGCGCGCAGCAGCGAGACGCGCGCCCATAGGCTGAGCCATCGCCTCATCGAGGATCAGGCCGCCGCCATGGGGCTGAGTCTGAGCATGTTTCCCGTCGAGGAGGGGGATGTCTATGCGCAGCGTTTCCAAGAAGCCCTCGCGGAGATGAAGCAGCGGGGCATCACGCAAGGGATATTCGGAGACATCTATTTGGAGGTGCACCGCGAATGGCTCCTTGCCGAGTGTGAGAAGGCGGGTATCACGCCTCATTTCCCCCTGTGGGGGAAGTGTGTCACTGAGCTCTATAGAGGATTCGTCGAGGCGGGATTCCGATCACGTATCATCGCTGTCGCGCAGGGCTACCACGCCTTGCTAGGCTGCTACCTCGACGCGGAGCTGGAGGAGAAGATGCAGCAGTACCCCCATGCCGACCTCTGTGGGGAGAATGGGGAGTACCACAGCCTCGTCGTAGACGGGCCGCTCTTCACCCGAGAGCTTTCTTATCGCATTGTCGGACAGTATCAGACCGAGAAACTCATGGGCTACGAACTAGATTGCCCCCTGCGCCTCGTCCTCATCCGTCATGGGGAAACAGTGGAAAACACGCAGCATATCTGCCAAGGGCAGACGAGAGGGACACTCAATGACAAGGGGATAGCACAGGCGCAGGCCTTGGCCGCAGAGCTTGCGACGATGCGGCCGCATGCCATCTATAGCAGCGATTTGCAACGCGCCCGACAGAGCGCGGAGCTCATCTTTCCCGACAGCGAGATCAGGGATGAGCAGCGACTGCGTGAGCGTAGCTTTGGCGCGCTGGAGGGTAGCCCCTTGCCCTCTGGTGTCGCCTTTGATGATGATATTGAAGGCGCGGAGACACTCTGTAGCCTCGTCGCGCGTGTCGATGATTTTCTGCACACGCTGCGCGCGGAGCACGCGGGGGAGCTCGTCGTCCTCGTCAGCCATGGCGTGGTGATCAAGACACTCCTCCATCTCGTCACAGGCGAGTCCTTTGACAGCATCGCCATCCCGAAGAATTGTCAGCCTTTCCATCTGGAGCTATGAGCAAGATTATTTACGTCACAGGCGGGCAACGCTCGGGCAAGAGCCGCTTTGCCCAATCACTCGCCGAGCGGCTCTGCCCTGAGCCTCTGTATCTCGCCACGGCGCACTGCTGGGATGCGGAGTTCGCCGATCGTATCAAGCGTCACCAGCGCGACCGAGGCGCGCATTGGAGTCTCATCGAGGAGGAGTTGGAGCTCTCACGCCACCCCCTCGGCGGGCGCGTCGTGCTGCTGGACTGCATCACGCTGTGGCTGACCAATATATTCACACAGCAGCAATTCCAGCGAGACGAGAGCCTTGTCTGGGCAAAGGAAGAGTGGGCGCGCCTCTGCCAGCAAGACTGCACGCTCATCGTGGTGAGCAACGAAATAGGCCTCGGTGTCATCCCGATGGAGTCGAGCACGCGCGCCTTTGTCGACTTGCAAGGCTGGATGAATCAGCACATCGCGGGGGGAGCCGACGAGGTTCACTTCCTGATTTCAGGCATCGCCCAGCGCATCAAGTAGTATGAAGCAGGAACTCAACATCTTCTTGAACGCCATGCTCTTCTTTACACGCGTCCCCGTCCCTCGATGCGTGGTTTGTAATGAGCAGAATCTGAACAAGGCATTGCGCTACCTCCCCCTCATCGGGCTGATCATCGGTATGCTCTGTGCGCTGAGCTACAGCGTGCTGGCGCTCGTTTTGCCTCGCGAGATCTGTGTGGTGCTCATCATGCTGCTCTCCATCTTGCTCACGGGTGCCTTTCACGAGGATGGCTTAGCCGATTTCGTCGATGGCTTTGGCGCGGGTTGGGATAGAGAGAGCATCCTGCGCATCATGAAGGACAGCCACATCGGCACCTATGGAGTCATTGCGCTCATCCTTGCCTTTCTGCTCAAGTTCCAGCTGCTTTGCCAGCTTGAGGAGACGCTGTTGATCCCCGCGCTCATCATCGTGCCGGCACTGAGCCGCTTTTACCCCGTGCTCCTCGCGCGCCTCTCGCGCTACGCACGCAGTGAGCCGTCGAAGGCATCGCACAGTGCGCTCGGTGTCTCTCAGAAGACCTTCGCCATTGCCGCAGTCTGTAGCGTCACGCTGCCTTGGTATTGGGGCTGGATGCCCGCCTGCGTCCTGCTCGTCTCAGGAGTCGTGTTCGCAGGGTGCATGCTCCGCTACATGCAGAAAAAGATTGGCGGCTTTACAGGAGATTGCCTCGGTGCGCTCCAGCAGTTGACAGAGCTGCTCTTCTATCTTATAGTACTCGCCCTCTCCTCTCAGCTATGATTTATTTGCTACGCCACACCCAAACCGCTCTTGAACCCCATCTCTGCTACGGTCGCAGCGATGTTGCGCTCAGGGATGATTTTGAAACAAGGGATCTCCCCTCCCTACTCACCGAGCTCCCCAAGCAGGTGACCGCCGTCTACAGCAGCCCCCTCACGCGCTGCTATCAGCTCGCGCAGAAGGCAGCATCCCATCACCAGCTGCCAGCTCCTCAGCTCGATGCACGACTGCAAGAGATGGATTTCGGCGCATGGGAGCTCCAGCCTTGGGATGCTATTTTTGCCAAGGAGGAGGGCAAGGAATGGTTCGATCACTACCTGACGCAGCGTTGCCCCGAGGGCGAGTCCTTCCAAGACCTCATTGCGCGGGCGCGGGCCTTCTTGGAAGAGCATCGAGGGGAAAATATCCTTGTGGTGACACATGCGGGCTTCATCCGCGCGGCCATGGTGGCGGAGGGGCTGGTGGAGCAAGAGCAGGCGTTTAATGTGTCGGTGGCATTCGGTGAGCTCGTCGCCCTGCGCCCGAAGCTCCGCCCCATCATGTTTGTCGGTACGGGCTCGGACGTGGGGAAATCCGTGCTCAATGCGGGCTTCTGCCGCATCTTCAAGCAAGATGGCTACAGCCCCGCCCCCTTCAAGGCGCAGAACATGTCGCTCAACAGCTACGCCACCCCCGATGAGCTGGAAATAGGACGCGCCCAAGCCGTGCAGGCCGAGGCCTGCGGCATCGCCGCCCATGTCGACATGAATCCCATCCTGCTCAAGCCCACAACCGAGATGAGCTCGCAGGTCGTCTTGCTCGGCAAGCCCATGGGGGTCAACCATGCGAAAGATTACTTCCGAGGGAAAAACCGCGATGCCCTCTTCATCGAGGCGCAGCAGGCCCTCACGCGCCTGAGCACGCGCCATCAGCCCATCGTCATGGAGGGCGCGGGCAGCATCTCCGAGATGAACCTCTGGAGCAAAGACATCGTCAATATGCGTATGGCCGAGTACGCGCAAGCCGCCGTCTACCTGATCGCTGACATTGATCGAGGGGGCGTCTTTGCCTCCGTCTACGGCTCGCTGGCTCTGCTGCCCGAGCACCAGCGTCAGCTCATCAAGGGAGTCATTATAAATAAATTCCGAGGCGATGTCGAGCTCTTCCAAGAGGGGCGGGTGATGCTTGAGCAGCTCTGCGGTGTTCCCGTCGTGGGAGTCATCCCCTATTTCCGCGATATCTTCATCGAGCAGGAGGACTCTGTCATCCTCGACCAGTACGAGCGCGGCGGGCAGCGTCCCGAGGCGCTCCAGATTGCCGTCTTGCGCCTGCGCAGTATGTCGAACTTCACCGACTTCAACCAGCTCATGCGCTGCGAGAGCATCGAGCTCTACTACACGCAAGACGCACGCGAGCTCGAGCGCGCCGATGTCATCATCATCCCCGGCTCAAAGAACACCATCGCCGATCTCCAATTCATCCGAGAGCAAGGACTGGAGCAGCTGATCCTTGCCCACCACCGCGCGGGCAAAGCCCTCTATGGCATCTGCGGCGGCTATCAAATGATGGGCGAAGAGATACGCGACCCCGAGCAGATCGAGGGGCAGACACAGCAGATCGCGGGGCTGGGCATCTTCCCCCTCCGCACGACCATCAAGCAGGGCAAGGTGACGCGCGCCTGCTCCTTTCGCTTCCTTCATGAGGACATCGAGGGACAGGGCTATGAAATCCACGCAGGCGAGACCCACAGCGACAGCCCACGCCCCCTCTGCCAATTGGACACGGGCGATCAGGACGGCTATATCGAGAGCGCGCTGTGCTGGGGCAGTTACTTGCACGGCATCTTTGACAACCAGAATGTGATCAACGCCATGCTCCGCGCCCTCGGACGCGAACCCGAGCAAGCCGAAGACTACCACCACATGAAACAGCGCAACTACGACAAGCTCGCCGACCGCCTGCGCGAGCTCGTGGACATGGACGCCATCTACGCCAGCATGAGAGAGGAGGAGACAGGATTATGATTCAGGGACATGGGAACAATCTCTATCACTTTGAGCAAGGAGAGATACGCGCAGACTTCAGCTCCAATATCGCCTTCAACAACCAATCGGCGCGCATCATCGAGCACCTGCAAACGCAGCTCCCACTCATCGCGAACTACCCCGACCCCGAGGCGACGCAGCTACGCGAACTCCTCGCCGAGCATCACCAGCTGAGCGCGAGCCGCATCCTCGTCACCAATGGGTCAGCCGAGGCCTTTTACCTCCTCGCCCACCATCTCTCACGGCACCGATCTTGCAAGACCCTGATACTCACACCCTCTTTTGCCGAATACGAAGACAGCTGCCGCCTCTACGGGCATGAGCTGAGCTTTGCCCCCATCCATGAGTGGGCAGCGCAAGACCTCTATGACCAGCAGAGCGTCTGGCTCGGCTACCCCAACAACCCTGACGGCACCGTCGTCGCCCCAGCCGAGATAGCCGCTCAGAGTGCGTCGTATCCGCACTGTCGCTTTATCATCGACTGCGCCTACCAAGAGCTCACGCAGGCCGCCGTCCCCCTCGATCCCCCGCTAGAAAATGAAGTCCATATCCACTCGCTAACAAAATCCTTTGGCATCCCTGGTATCAGGCTCGGCTACATCATCGCCTCCGCCCCCCTCATCGCCCAGCTTGAGGCGATGCGCCCACCGTGGAGCGTCAACGCGCTCTCGCTCGCCGCGGGAGTCTACATCATGCAGCATTACGACGAGCTGCTCTTCTGCCGCGAGGAGCTCATGGCAGAAACACATTACCTGCAAGATGAGATCGCTAAGCTCGATTACCTGCGCGTCCACCCCTCCAGCTGCAACTTCTTTCTCTGTGAATTAGCACATAGACTCACCGCCGACGCGCTCCAAGACTACCTCATCACCGAGCATGGCATCCTCCTACGCCACGCGGGCAACTTCCGAGGACTAGACGCGCGCTTCTTCCGCGTCGCCGCGCAGTCGCGCGAGAAAAATGATCACCTGATACAAGCCTTGCAACAATGGAACTCAACTACACCCTCATCACACTCGCACTGGGCATAGGTCTCGACAGCCTGCTAGGCGATCCCTACAGGATGCCGCACCCCATACGCGCCTTTGGACATGCGATCGCCTTGTTGGAGAAACGCTGCAATCAGGGCGCGCATCGCAGGCTCAAGGGCGGGCTCTGCTGGCTGCTGCTCGTCAGCGGCGTCATCGGCGGCCTCGTCGGGCTGCAACTAGCACTCGCCGCCTACCCCCTCCTGCTCGCCCTCATCAACGGGATTCTCTTCTACTTCGCCCTGAGCAATCGCTGCCTCATCGAAGAGACGCTCAAGGTGGAGAACAAACTCCAACACAGCGACCTCGACGACGCACGCGCCCAGCTGAGCATGATCGTCGGGCGCGATACCTCACAACTCAATGCGAGCCAAATACGCGCCGCTACCGTCGAGACGAGCTCGGAGAACCTCAGCGATGGCGTCATCGCACCGCTCTTCTTCTTCGCCCTCGGCGGCATCCCGCTCATGATGGGATACAAGATGGTGAACACGCTGGACTCCATGGTGGGCTATAAAAACGAGCGTTACCGCGAGTTTGGCTTTTTCCCAGCCAAGCTCGACGACCTCTTTAACCTCCTACCCGCGCGCCTCACCGCACTGATGATGATCATCGTCTCCGCCAGCTGGCGCGCCTGCGGCTTTGTCTTGCGCTACGGACGCGCGCACTCCAGCCCCAATGCGGGCTACCCTGAGGCCGCCTTGGCGGGCATCCTCGACTGCCGCCTCGGAGGTCCCAGCAGCTATTTTGGCAACATGGTGGACAAGCCCTACATCGGTCATCACGCCAGAGAGCTCCAGCATAGCGATGTCCTGCGCAGCTGCTGGGTCAATGTCAAGGTATCCGCCCTAGGCTACGCCATCCTCATTCTACTCGCACTCTCCTACTGATATGCAACAAGGACTCATCCACATCTACACCGGCAAGGGCAAGGGGAAAACCACCTGCTCCGCCGGACTCGCCATCCGCGCGCTCGGCCAAGGGCTCAAGGTCTGCTACGCCTCCTTTCACAAACGCCCTGACAAATTCGGCTTTGGCGAGCTGCACATCCTCCGCCAAGCAGGCGCGCACGTGCTCCACTACACCCAAGGCCACCAAGGTCGCGACAAAAGACTCTCGCATGAGATCCTGAGCAAGGAAGTACATGAAGCACTCATCGAACTAGAAGACCTCCTCTCAAGTGAACAGATCGACCTGCTCATCATGGACGAGATACTCATCTCGGTACGCGATCACTACATCACCGAAGAGCGGCTACTAGAGTTCATCGAGCGCAAACCTGAGCCTCTCGAGCTCGTGCTCACAGGACGCGGCGCGACCGAGCGCCTCGTCCAGCGCGCCGACTACGTCACGGAAATGAGCCTTATCAAGCACCCTTTTCAATACGGTATCCCCAGCCGCCGAGGCATTGAGTATTAGCAACTCCAAAGCAAAAATCTGTTAAGAAAACTTCTATTTTCTGCCGAGGCAAGATTTTGTGACAAATTGCACTGCAATTTGAGACGACGAAAGTGAGAGATACCTCTCGAACGTTCCTGCGAAGCAGGATGAGGAGGATATTGCACTGCAATTTGAGACGACGAAAGTGAGAGATACCTCTCGAAAGGAAGGCTTGATATGATGATCCTGATAGAATGCATTCGCTGTATTATTACATTATCTATAGGGGATCTTGCAAAATTAGCAGCTTCGGATTTTGCTGGCAGTTTGGATGA
>CAYJID010000058.1:0-11099 GCA_964370135.1 uncultured Akkermansia sp.
GCGGCCATCGCCTCGACGATGGGCACGGCGCGCGGCAGCACGCAGGCGTCGTGGCGCCCCTTGCCCTTTAGCTGCACCTCCTCATGGCGGTCATTGACCGTGTCCTGCGCGAGCATGATGGTGGCGGTGGGCTTGAAGGCGAGGCGCATGTTGATGTCCTCTCCATTCGAGATCCCCCCCTGAATGCCGCCGCTGTAGTTGCTGCGCGTGCGCACGCGCGCGCCTTCCATGTAAAAAGAATCATTGTGCTCGCTGCCGAGGTACTGTGACGCGGCGAATCCGCTGCCGATCTCAAAGCCCTTGCACGCAGGGATGCTCATCATCGCATGCCCCAGCGTCGCCTCCAGCTTGTCAAAGACAGGATCACCCAACCCGACAGGCGCATGGCGTATGGTGCAGCCGATGATGCCACCCACCGAGTCGCCACGGTCGCGCACGCTCTCGATCTCAGCGATCATGGCGCGCGCCGTGCTCTCGCAGCCCGTGCGCACGATGTTGCCCTCCACGCCCTCGCGAGTGATTTGATCGGGGCTGAGCGGGCAGCGGATCTCGCGGATCTGGCTGACCCACGCGATGATCTCAAGCTGCGGATAGAGTGTCTGGAGCACGGCCTGCGCGACGGCACCTGCTGCGACGCGGCCAATGGTCTCGCGTGCGCTAGCGCGTCCGCCTCCCGCCCACGCGCGGCGGCCGTACTTCGCATCATAGCCGTAGTCGGCATGTGAGGGGCGGTAGCTGTGCTGCATCTCGTCGTAGGAGGTCGAGCGGTGATCCTTGTTGCGCACGGAGAGCGCGATGGGAGTACCCAGTGTGTAGCCGTCGAGTACACCGCTGAGGATCTCGACACGGTCGGCCTCGTCGCGGGGGGTGACGATGGAGCTCTGCCCTGGGCGACGGCGATTGAGCTCACGTTGGATGTGGCTCTCATCGAGCGCGACGCCTGCGGGACAGCCGTCGATGACGACTCCGACTCCGACACCGTGAGATTCCCCCCAGGTGCTTATCTTGAAAATGCTGCCAAAGCTGCTAGACATGCGCCGAGTATAGCCTAGAAGTACCGCCTTGACAAGGATGGCGACACGAAATGCTCAAAAACAACAAGGTCGAAAATAGATCCGCCCTCCATGACGCGCTGGCTACCCTCCCCGCGCTACTTGCGCGCCGTCTCGCCTGAAAATATAATCCAAACAGAGCTCGCGCTTGTCAGCGTTGAAACAGAAGCTAGAAGATCTAAGCGATTAGCAATAGATTCATAGTAGGGCTTGCCTCATGCGGGGGAAAATGCTAGAGTGTATTTCTATGAAATATTATTATCTCGAAAATGGAGAGTCGAAGGGTGCGTATACCTCCGCTCAAATTTTAGCATTTTACAATAGTGGAAAAATCACAGATAACACATTGATAGCTGCTGAAGGCTCAAGCGATTGGGTGGAGTACATCCAGAGCGACCTCGCACGCGAACATATGGACTCAGCTAAAAAATCAAAGAAGCACTGGGAGTCGGTGAAAGCGATTCCTGACACACCAAACCAAGGCAAGGTCAAGGGGGTAAAGTTTACCGTCATTGCTATAGAGGTAATATTTTACTTATGTGTACTGTCTGCAATTTTTGCCTTTCTTAAATATATGGACACTGATAGTAATTTACGCGAAAAAGCTTATTTGTTAGAGTTTGCTGTCAGCGTGGTTTCTGCTGTGAGTTTCAAGGCTCTGAGCCATATTGTGCGTCTGTTGCACGTCATCGCCACAAAAGACACTTGAGGCTCGCGCACTGTCGGATAATCCAAGCATAAAGATGCTCATCTGGTCATGGTGCGCTTTTATCCTCCACACCTCCCAATAGATCGATATTTGCTTTTAGACCTCCCTATTTGACAAGCAAAACGCCGCAATATCTCTTGATATTGCGGCGTTATTGTACGGGTGGGGTGGGATTCGAACCCACGGAAGACTTTCACCTTCGGCTGTTTTCAAGACAGCTGCATTCAACCGCTCTGCCACCCACCCTTGGACTCATGGGGAATTGAGCTGGCACGATATTACTTGAAATCCACCGATAATGCAAGCATAAAAAATGGGTCATATAAAATAACTTTAAAATGGGTAATACAAAATAACGACTTGATTCCTTCCTCATAAAAGTGTAAATTCAGCGTGGGGAGAGATGCGTAATTTGACTGTTATTACCGCAAATTATCAACTCTCTCAGAAAATAATAATCTTATCACTGTAAAAAGGACGTGTCAAAACGAGAGAAAGAGCAAGCCTGCCTTCTATTCAATGTAAAAGAGAGTAGAAGTAGTAGATATCTACGCGCAGTAGATACCTTGCCATTTTGTAATTTCTCGGTAGCGAAAATGAAGTCCTTATCAATAAGCAGCGAACGATGAATAATTGAAATGTAAAGCAGTATAACAAAACTAGCCAGGTATATGAAAAATAGGATAGCAATAAAGGTAGCTAGGAGATGCTCGAGCGTGTTATTGGCACGCCAGAAGCGACTAGTCAGTGTAGATTCCCCAGAGATAGCATCACCTTCGGAATAGAAATCGTATCATGTGCCATGCTACTAGTTTAATTAATAGCTCTTCTCTGAGACGTATATCAATGAGTAAGATTAGACATTGTCGTACAGTAAATAAGGCTTTGTACCCCAAAAAGAGATTTGGCAACGAGGTTGCACGCGTGTATTCGGAGGGAAATACGCCACATCCGCTAGCAGCGCCTATGAGGGCGATGACGCTCTCGGGGATACGTCCCTGATTTTCTCTCTAGCAGAAATTTTTGATGAGTAATTCACAATCTGCGATGGCGCAGATTGTGAATTACTCATGATCGTTGAAACGAGCTATGTTGCGTAGGATCTGGTCGCGCAACAGGGGGGGCTGCGTAGCTGAGATTCAGCAGTTATCTGGGCGTATTTCGTCACCAATTTCATGCTAATTTGTGACGAAATGGAATGCTGTAGCTACCGGCTGCACTCTGCTTGTGATTTATGTGGATTGCTCCTGAGGATATAGCTTCTTTTGCTCGCTGGTTTGTAGCTATTTTGTTGATAGTGAGTATCTTTTTTGTTTAAAAGATACTCAAAGTCATTACTTCGTGAAAAATAGGCACTGCGCCAGATCCGCCACGGAGAGGGAGATGGCTATTCACTATCCTCGGTCTCAATACTGCATATTATTCTGGCAAAGTAATAATAATCATCTCAAAAGCGTGCCTCGCGAGAAAGGCACTTCAAGCTAGATGGACGATTTTGAAAATTTAGAATCGACTCTGAAGTAGTATTATTCTTTTATATTCAAACATAAAACACCGTCTTTACATTGATTTTTTAGGTTTTCTATCACCATGATCGCCTTTTGCTGCGTCTCTCCACTCGTTTTAATCATGAAGTCCAACCAGTTTTCATATGATTGGAGCTTTTGAGGGTTTCTCCAAAGCTTCTTGGAAATCACATCCCGTGTCTGGTAGCAGTCAAAGTCGTAAGGATTGAGCTCTATCGCCAAGGATACAACGCGTAGCGCATCTACATACTGCTCGTGCAAAATGTAGAATTTGATCTGCAGCTTATAGAGCACAGACTTGTGCGGACTCTGTGTATGTAGGAAGTCAAAGAGTAGATGAACCTTGCGCTGCCTTTCTAGGGATATTTTTTTCTTTTTCCTTAAAAGCTTTAATAGAAAATAGTAAGGCTTGATGACAGCAGGTAATCGGGCATGCTTGCTTTGTATTTCATTTTCGAGTGAACCACTCGTATGACCCTTAAGGTAGTGAAGAGCAAGTATTGTGAAGATACGCAAATCTGAGTGATTGTGCTGATAAGCCTTCTCAAGAGCCGTGAGAGAGGCATCGTAGGCTCCTTGGCAGAAATAAATATAAGATTCTAGCAAGTATGAGCGACAATCAGAGGCATTGCTTTGATAGGCGAGTTTTGCGCAACGAAGGGCCTGCTCATAGAGTTCACATTTCGCGAGGACTATTCCCGTGTAGTACAAGAAGGTGAACTCCTGCGCATTGGCATGATGAGCCTTGATTAGATAATCGTAGGCACCCGAATAGTCATAATGCTCTAGGCGACATGCCGCGATAGTTGTCAGCGTTTTGATATCGTGCGGGTTGATTGCTTCGCTGATATCGAAATGCCGCTTTGCCAGCTCTCGTTTATTCAAGCGTGTATAAAGGCGCCCCCATTCATTATGGACACTCGCTAGTCTCGGAGACATGCGTTGGGCGACGACGAGGTCAGCACGGGCCTTTTCATAATCAAAGATATGGGTGTAGAAATAGGCTCGCTCCGCATACGCACTAGCTGATGACGAGAGGAAGGGATGCGCGGAGTCGACCGCCTTGTCGAAAGCGCGTTGCGCTTCTTTGAGCTTTCCTGCGGCGAGTCTCTTTGCTCCTACAGCAATGTAGAGATCGTGATGATCGATTCTCATATCCATAGCGAATCGCTCATATTTATCAGACTCGACTTCATTCCCCTGCGCGATGTGATAGAGTAGTAGACTCAGGGTATTCAGAAGGTGCTCATGAGATATCATCACGTGCCCCAGCAAAAGCTCGACGAACAGGTCTAGCTCATTTGACGAATCAGTGAAGCAGGGGGGACGACTGAGACTACGAAGGGTTAAAACACTTTTGTGGAAAGATGTAATACCTATCGTTCTTGAGTGCGGGTAGGAAAATGTTTTGATGTAGTTTGTTATCAAAGGATTTAACTCTGATGGATAAACATGACAGGACAGGTAGGCAGAAAGAGTCTCCAGAAGGCATTGCCATTTCGCCTGTACTTGCTTCTCAAAACGAGACATTCCTTGATTAATGACAGTGAGAGCTGAGGCTAGGCTTCTGCTGATACCTTCCAGCCGCTGACTGCTGTGCGCAAGCTGCTCGCGACTATGCTCAAAAGAATCGCTATAATGCTGTAGTGCTAGAGTATAAGCTCCACTTGCGAAGTGAATATTGCCTCTTTGTCTGGTGATGGTCATCTCGAGGAGCTTGACTTCCCAGTCATCCCTATCGGCGCCTTTGATGCTTTTATCGATCTCATTTTCAACCTTGCGGAATAGGTCTCGCGCATCATTAAGCTCGCCCGCCTGCATATGCAAGACCGCCTTGGATAGCTCTACCTCACTCCACTCCTTTAGCTTTCGCTGCCCCTCCTTCTTTCGCTGCGCCTCCTCCTTTTGCCGTGCCTCCTCCTTTTGCCGTGCCTCCACCTTTCGCCGTGCCTTCTCCTTTCGCCGTGCCCTCAGCTTGGGCTGTACGGGTATAGGATCATCAGGAGCGAGAGTAGCTGTAAGATCATTGAGTGCTAGCTCTAAATGCTCCCTCTTATAGGGCTCTATATTCAGGGTACAGAGCGAGCGTAATTGATAGAAACAGGGTGGAACAGGAGTTTGAAGTTCATCTTCGTAATATTCAATGAGCTGGGTAATGAGCGCTACGGCTTCTTTTCTATTGTTGTCATCAATCGCCTGAAAAATCTCTAGCGCGATCTCCATCTCATGTTCTTGCTCATCTTCTTTTGGAACAAAATAGCTTAGGAAATCCCCCTTACATCCATCCAGGAGCATCGAGTGGATGAGCAGTCGGCAGCGCAGGAGATAGGTGTCGGGTTGACCTTGGCGCTTGCTGCAGGCCAAGGTCCAGTATCGGGCCGCTTCGCGCAGTTGATCCATCTTGGCGTAGGAATTGGCTTGGATAAGTAGAGCGTCTAGCTCTGCTACGTTCACATGATTTGATTTCATACTATGGGTGCAATTATCTGCTTAAACGAATGGCTAGCTTGTAGCGTCCCAGCTTATACTGACAGTACGCATACTTCTGAATGAATGATTTTTTAGATCGAATGGGACAGTATCTGAACGCTTTTTTGAGCGCGTAGCTTGCCTGCTCAAAATCTTCTTTTTCAATGTAGCTTTCAGCCATATTGAAAAAGAAGTCGTACCCCTCCCACTCCCTGATGATGGGCAAGAGATCTTCATACTCTTTTATAATATTGCTTTCTGGGTGATGAAATTCTAGGTTTCTAATGCGGGTGCAATGCGCGATTATATTGTTGTGATCTCGAGAGAATACTTCATATAAATAAGCATCTGCCTTGGCCTTATTATGTTCACCGCTGAGAGAGGAGTAGTGTGAGGCTAATCCATTATAACATTCGATATTATTCTCATCGAGTTCCAGTGCCTTGTTGTAAAGATTTTTCATGGATTGGAACTCGCTCTTCGATTTGTATAATTCGGCTAGTGCTATATAATATTGGGGGTATGCAGGAGCGAGCTTTATCGCATGCTGTAAATCACTCAATGCTTTATAATAAGAGTCTTGTTTTGTATAAATCACACCGCGCCGATAATAGCCTAAAGGGTCGCTGGGATAGAGCTCAATGAGCGTGTTTGCGTACTTATGTGCGCTTTCAAAATGTAGCAACTCGCTGAGAATTTCTGCTTTGATAGAAAGTGCTTCGCTATTTCGAGGATTCAATTCGAAGATTCGATCGACGTATTGATCTGCTTCGCTATGGCGTTGTAATTGTATGAGTATGTTTGCAACTTTGAGCAGCGTATCAATGCAACAGGGACTTGCGATGAGTGCCTGTTTGTATAGTTTTTCTGCTGATTTGAGATCTCCTGATGTGGAGTAAAACTCCGCTTTGGCAAGCATAACATCGAGGCGGCATTTCGTTTCATGCTCTAGCTTGTTGTAGATGCACAGTGCGTCATCGTATGATCGCAGAGCCTGTAGTATCGTTGCCTTGTTGAGTTGGTATTGATGATCGCATGGCTCTAGACCGATCGCTTTATTAATATCGCATAGCGCTTCGGAGTACTGTCCTAGGGTACTATGGCAGCTTGCTCTGTTGCTATAATGCTCATCGACCGAAGGGTTCAGATTAATCGCCACGGTGAAGTCCTTGATGGCTGAAAGCAGGATGGTGGAATCATGGCGAATTTGGTAAATCGCGGCTTTGGCTACGCCTCTATTATAATAATGGCGTTCATCATCTGCTTCTAGCTTGATGAGTTGAGTATAGATGCTGCACTGCTCCTCGCGGGCCGCGAGGTTGTGCTTTTTATCCAGGATGAGTGCTCGATGCGCTAGCTTCGCCGTGTTTAATTCATCGGCCTGAGATTTGAGCTCTGAGAGATATTTTTCATTTCGATTCTCGATTCGCTCATTCAAGCTTCGTTCAAAGCTCTCGAGACGCTTTTCATAGCCACGATTGATCAGCAGGGGTGGGACGATACCTCCTACCATCACGACAACGGTGATGACGACGCCCCATCCAGCGAGCAGAAAGCCCATCCATTCGATTAATTTATCATAGTATTTGGATATTTCCTCGTAGTTGCTCAGCGTTGTTGCGCCGATAGGGATGACTTTTTCTATGGAGTCCGCATAGTGCACTTCTCCAAATGCCTCTTGACCAAAGGTGAATAGGCAAACAACGAACACGAGCTGGATCAGTATCGCTAGGCGTCGTTGATGATGGTTAATCATAGTTCTTGTTTGATTTATTCAGTTTTATGTACTGGGTGAGAATGTTCAAGATGTCAAACATGATGGATCGTACCATGTTGTAGGTAAAGCGAAGCGCGGCGCAAGTGATGATGATGAAGCCCAAACCGAGGAAGAATCGGTAGGTATGATCGGATTGTGTAGAGAGCGAAAGACTGCGCCCTATTTCTGCCAAGCTGTTGATAACCCCACCATCATCGGGTTTATTTTCAATAAAGTTGCTAAAATGGCACATGAGTACATAGACTCCATAGAATGCTGCTAATAAAAGAAAAAGAAAAACAACGATTATAATAAAAAACGGTGTTGTATAACTGGAGTTCGATGAGTTCATATGGAGAGATACGTTGTCGGCTAATCTAACAGAATTCGTATTAGAAATCAATAAATGTTATACTGTATTACTCGTTGATTGTTTGTGCTAATAATTAATAAAATTGGAGGAAATGAGCACTTTTCTTCGTCCATTTGGTATAAAAGAGGAATTCTTGCTTTTGTTATTTAAGGTGTTGAATGTGAAAAATTTATTAAATAATAGAAATCCCCATTCACATCCATGATTGGATTGCGAATGGGGATTGTGGACGCCTGTCACCGATGAGATTGCTTATGATCGAGTCATTAAAAATCTTACTTCGGATTCACCTTCTGATCCCACTTCTCAAAAGCGAGAGAAATCACTACACCGATCACGAATACGACGACGGAGACGACGATGGAGCTCACACTGGGAGCCGTGGCGAAGGCATTCTTCACCACCGCAAAGAGTGAGCCGATCACCATGCCGAGGATGGCATAGTAGGTGACGACGGGCAGGCGTGTGAGGCAGAAGTCAATGATCTTCGACCCCGCGAGCAGACCCAGCCCCGCGCCGACAGCCACAGGCATGAGCGTGAAGATATCACGCGCGTCAATCGCGGTGGTGACGGTGTAGTACGCGCCAAAGAGCAGCAGCAGCATCGAGCCGCTCACACCAGGCAGCAGCATGCCCACCGCCGCGATGAAGGAGGTGACGCCGAGGAAGAGGCAGGTCGCAGTCGTGAGCTCCATGTTCGTCTGCACGCCACCCTCACCTGTGCAGAAGGCGAGCACGGCCATGAGCCCGATGAAGAGCGCAAAGACGACGTAGTGCTTCACCCCCGCGCGCCCCATGCTGCGCGCCTTGCCATAGAGCATGGGGATGCTGCCAAGGATGAGGCCAGTGAAGAAGAAGTTCGTCGGCATGGTGTAGTTCGTGATGCAGAACTTGATGAGCTTGCTGAGCAGCGCGATGCCAAAGAGCGCGCCTATGCCGATACCTGCGAGGAAGCGCACGTTGCCCTTCACATCGGAGAAGAAGCGGCTCATCGCGCCGATGAGCTTGTCATAGATGCCGAGCACGACGGCCATCGTGCCGCCACTCACACCAGGGATGATATTGGCCACCCCGATGATACCGCCAAAGAGAATAAGAAGGAAAAACTCTTTCATAATATTGAGTGACGCATGCTAACACATCCGCCGCGCTATGACAATGCCTTATTGCTTATTCTACTTGTTTTGTTAGAGTGTCAAGACGTTCGGCTGCGTCATCGGGGATCTCGACGATCTTCAGGCGCGCGCTCTCGCCCTGGAGTAGAGCGATGTCAGATTTGCGCACCTGGAGGCAGGAGGCGAGGTAGGCGATGAGTGCCTTATTCGCCTTGCCATCAATGGGAGGGGCGGCGATCTTCACCCTGAGTACAGGGGTGGGACAGTTGGGGTGGTCTTCCCAGCCGAGCAGGGCGCTCTTCTTTGCTCCTGGTGTGGCTCTGATGGTGATTTTCATTAAAATGCTGCGTTTGATTAGCGTCTGAATGTAGCACAGAGGGGGTACTGGATGCAATACCAAAGGGGGCAAAATCCTTGATTTTGTGGGCATGGAGAAGAATTGTTGAAAAATATACTCATTTGCATTTTGATACTTGCATGACGGTGGGCGATATGGTATATATGATAGTACATTAATCGCCCTCTTTCGCATGAAATCAATACAGATCCCCACACGTCAGAAAAAAGGCTTCACCCTCGTGGAGCTTATCGTAGTTATCGCCATTCTCGGTGTCCTCGGCTCCATCGGCTACCCTCTCATCATGAGCCAGCGCAATGCGGGTGACCGTGCGAAGGCTATTGAGAACCTCAAGCAGGTCGGCAGCACGCTCAAGGCATTCAAGGAAGACTACAACAGCTACCCCAGCGATGAGACCGCTGACATGCTCGTCGAGAAGAAGCCTGAGTTCAACTTCGGTGAGCTGCGTGGCAACAACTCCAATGCCTACTTCCGCCAGCTCTTCTACGATCCAGCCAACCAGAGCGAAACCATCTTCTACGCCAAGCTCGACGTCAACGGCAAGGCTACGAAGGAAGGTGACGGCAAGATCGCCAAGGGTGCAGCTCTCGAGCGCGGGGAAAACGGTGTCTCCTACATCATGCAGAAAGACCCCGAAGATCCTTCGATGAAGAAGAGCGTCTCTGGCAGCCGCATCATGCCCCTCGTCGCCTCCTCCGTCTATCCTTCCAATGAGCCCTACGTCGGTGATGATGTGAAGGTCGACTTCGCCTCCTTCATGGGCGAGTTCATGGTCTGGAAGACAGACAGCTCCATCGTCAACCTCAAGGATAAGATCAAGGAATCCGACATGGACGAAGAGCAGGGCATCCTCGAGCCCGATGTGCTCTATCCACAGACTCGCAGCGGACGCAGCACAGCTGATCGCTATATGATGCTCACCCCCGAGCTGTAATCAAGTTTACCTTATAAACACAACACACACGCTCTCTCTCCTATTCTGCGCGCCCTTGTTCTCTCAAGGGCGCGCTCGTTGTATCCTGCTCTCGCCTCATGAGATCATCAAGAAAAAGACTTGCCACGGCAGAGGAGAGAGGCTAAAGTAGGGGCATGAATACGCGCCTCATCATCTCTCTAGAAGAATTCCCCCCCGAGGGGCTCCACCTCGTCGGCGAGCTGGATGCCGCCCTATTCTCGCTGGATGAGGGTGAGGATGTGATGAGCGTGAGCCCGCTGCGCTATGACCTGCAGGTGCAGCTCTTCGAGACAGAGCTGCTCGTGCATGGCAGCATTGAGGCTGATTTCCGCTTCCGCTGCGTGCGCTGTCTCTCCTCCATGGATTATACAATGAGCCTTGATTCTATCGCGCTGAGCGAGGATGTGAGTCAAAAGCTCGCGCTAGATGTCACCGACGAGCTGCGCGACGAATTATTGCTCGAGCTGCCCCACTACCCCAAATGTGAAATGGTGGATGCGGATTGTGAAATAAATCATGAAATTCTTGATTTTAGTCTGGACAAAGACCCCCAAACAGGTGTAGAATCCGCGACCGCAAGTCGAGAAAGTGTCTGGGATGCTTTGGATGAGTTGCCGAATCACGACGAGAGAATGCAGTGATGCAGGCTCAACATCAGCTGATTTGAAAACTACTCGTTGCGCGTATCACCTTATTTTTAGTAGTAAAAACACTTTAACATTAAAATATTATGGCAGCTCCAAAACGCAGAACATCAAAGATGAAGCAGCGCTCCCGTCTGGCCGC
>CAYJID010000059.1:0-5332 GCA_964370135.1 uncultured Akkermansia sp.
TGAGACTATCCCGTTCCACCCTTTTCTCGCTGTCTAGGGTGAGCACAAACTGGCGGGTGACGACATAGAGTGACCGACGTCAGAATACCTCAAACAAACCACAATTTCCATTTATAGAAACTCCTTATATGGCAACATCGACCCTCAAGGTCGCCAAGCGCGACGTCACAGGCACAGGCAAACTCAATGCACTCCGCGCAGCAGGCTTCGTCCCTGGCGTCATCTACGGTACAGTCGTAGGCGAAAACATCAACATCCAGGTCGCCAAGACTGATCTGCGCATCCTGCTCAACGAGCAGCCCTCCGACAGCTTCATCGTCAACCTCGACCTCGACGGACAGACCATCGCGGTTCTCGTCAAGGACATCCAGCGCAACTTCCTCACCGACAACGCGACTCACCTCGACTTCCTCGCCGTCACCGAAGACAGCATCGTCAAGACACGCGTACCCCTGCACCTCATCGGCACAGCTGCTGGTATCGGCATGGGTGGTGTCGTCCACCAGATCGTTCACGAGATCCCTGTCAAGTGCGCCGTCAAGAATATCCCCTGCTGCATCGAAGCTGACATCACCCCCGTAGGCATGAAGGAATCCCTCCGCCTCCGCGAAGTCACCCTTCCTGACAACATCAGCACACCTTACAACGGCACAGTCGTTCTTGCCTCCGTCATCAAGCCATAAGCTTGCGACACGCAAAAAACTCTTTCGAATGGCATTTTCTCCCATGTGGAGGGAATGCCATTTGATTTCGATACGAGAGCGAGCCTTTTCCTACGTATTCTGCTTATAATACAAGATGAGAGCACGAAAAGAACTTGACGAAAGGTGCGCTTGCCCCTTAAAATAGACGAGATGAAAAACATTTTCTCTCAATCCAGCACCTCACGCCGCGCCTCTCTGATGACACTCGCAGGCTGCATGGTGGTAGCAAGTAGTCTCACCAGCTGCGGTGACAAAGAAGAATCCACTGCCGCTACCCAACCCGCTGAAGCACCCGCCGCCGATGAGAGCGCCGATACCGCAGCATCCCCCTCAGCCACACCAGCTGCCCCCACTTCAGAAGCAGCGCCGGCAGCCCAAACGCTAGAGGAAGCGCAAGAGCAACTCAATCGACTCTACAACAACGAGGTCAAAAAACTCATCAACCGCACCGCGGCCAATCCCACCATACGCGATACCGCTATCCTCCTGCTGGAGAATCTCAAGGCCTGCTACACAGCCATGGCCTCCCAGCCCGTCTCCGTGGAGCGCGTGAGCCTCGCTGTCGACATCGCCTCCTTCCAGCGCGAAATGGGCGCATGGGAGCGTTCATTTGAAAGCTACGAGCTCGCCCTCAAGGAGTGGGAATCTCTCCCTATGAAGCAAAAGGCAAAGACGAATGTCCAGCAGCTCAAGAGCTCCATCTACAATGGTCTCGGAGCCGTCCTGCTCTACCTGCCCATCCCCTCCAATGATGCCGCACAGATCGCCAAGCAGAAGGCCGACTCGCTGAAGTACTTTAAAGAACAGCTCGACAACGACCTCTCCATCTTCACCGCTCTGGGGCCCAAGGAGGGCGACACCGTCCCCGCCGGAGAGTGGAGCCCCGAGGTGAACCGCGCCACGAGTGACCTGATCAGCTCCTACCGTTGCGTGGCCGATGGTCTGCGCTACAACGAGCAATTCGACGAGGCACGCGAAGCCTACCTACAAGGTGTCAAGATCGCGCAGCGCGTCCAAAAGCTCTCCGATGAGCCCTCGATGCAGCTCATCAAGATCCTCTCCGCGCTCGGTGACCTGGAGCGCAGCCAAGACAAGCATGCAGAAGCCTTCAACCACTGGCGCACAGCCGCCACCATCGCGGCGCAGGTCAACAAGAACTCACGCAGCTACGCGACCAAGCTCGAGTCCAAGCAGATCGTCGAGCGTCTCACCCCCGTCCTGCGCACACTCCAAACCGAGCTTGCGGCCAAGCAGGCGGCTAGCGAGGGAGCGAGCCCAGACGCCGCGACCACCCCCGCCAGCTGATCCCCCCTACACGCACACACCAGCTCCTAGCACCCAGCACAAGCCCATGGCACAGTACCTCATCTCCGAACTCGCCCTGATGAATCAGGCACGCGTCCTACGCGACCTCGCCGAGCAGAGCGGGGCGCACCTCCTCGTCGCGCTCAAGGCCTTTTCCACCTGGGCGGGATTGGAGATCCTCCAGCCCTATGCCTCGGGCTGCTGTGCCTCTGGGCTCTATGAGGCAAAGCTAGGAGCGGAGTTCATCGGAGGCGAGGTCGCGGTCTATTCCCCCGCCTATCGCCCCGATGAGCTGCGCGAGCTCTGCGGCATCGCACACCACATCGACTTCAACAGCATGAGTCAGTGGCTGCGCTACCGCGACGAGCTACGCTCCCACCCCCGCTACCTCGCAGGCGAGCTCCAAGCGGGGCTGCGCATCAATCCGCAGCACTCGACGGGTCATACACCGCTGTATGACCCCTGCGTCGCGGGCTCGCGTCTGGGTATCCCCCTCGACCAGATCCAGCCAGAGGAGCTCGACGGTCTATCGGGGCTGCATTTTCACACCCTCTGTGAGCAGGGATTTGATGATTTGGAAAGCACCCTACGCGCCGTCGAGCGCGACTTTGGCGACCTGTTAAAATCCCCCCAGATACGCTACCTCAACATGGGCGGCGGTCACTGGATCACAAAACCCGATTACGACAGAGCGGCTCTCGTCTCACTCATCCAGGAGATACGCGAGCGCTACAGCCTCGAGGTCTACCTCGAGCCTGGTGAAGCCTGGTGCATCCACACAGGCGTGCTACGCGCGGAGGTGCTTGACATCTTTGACTCCATGGGCTACAGACACGCTATCCTCGATGTCAGCGCCACAGCCCACATGCCCGACGTGCTGGAGATGCCCTACCGCCCCGACCTCTTCCGTGCCCATGGTGCAGGCGTCTATGCTGGAGCTCCAGCGGTGAGCTTGTCTCATGAATCCTATGAGCAGGCAGGAGACGTGGGGGAGAAAGCGCACTGCTACCGACTCGGAGCCCCCACCTGCCTCGCGGGAGACGTCATCGGTGACTACAGCTTTGACGCCCCTTTGGAGGTGGGCGACATCCTCGTCTTTGACGACATGAGCCACTACACGATGGTCAAGACCTCACATTTCAATGGCGTCATGCACCCCGACCTCAGCCTGCTGCGCCTCGATGGACAGCAGCTACTGCTGCGCCGGTTCGGCTATGACGACTTCCGCACGCGCCTCGGCTCAGAGCATTGAGATGAGCTCAGTTACCTCTTTAGATCACCCAATCTCGGACAAGCAGATCATCGCCGCGTAGCACCGCAGCGCGACCAAGCATTTCTCCTCATTTTTAACCCTATGCCCTCACTAGGGCTTCACCGCATATGGCAAAAGCAAAAACAAAACATGATAAGCAGGGCAGAAAGCTCTTTTTCCACATACTAGGTCGTTACGGCGGCTCATACAAGCGAGAGCTCACCATGGGCATACTAGCCGGAGTGGTCGGTGCCGCGATGGCAGGCTTTGGCATCCCCTTCATGTTGGAGCATATTTTCCCAGTGGTCTTTGAGCCTCAAAAGGCCTCCGGCTTTCTCCTCAGCTCGCTGAGCTATTTTTTCTCCGAGGAGAGCTATGAGAGCGTCCTCCTCTGGGGAGCGGTTCTCTTCATCCCGCTCGTCATGTTGGTACGCGGTGTTGCAACCTATGTGAATACCTATCTGCTCTCGCGAGCTGGCATGGGGATGCTAGCCCACCTGCGAAAGGATCTCTTTGCACGCCTGCAGCACCTCCCCCTCACCTTCTTGGATGAGAAAAAGCGCGGCGACTGGATGACCTACATCCTCCAGTATACGCAGAGCATCCAGCAGTCCATGATCACCATCATGAACGACATCGTCATCCAGCCATTGACCCTTCTCTTTGCCGTTGGATATCTGACCTATACAGCTCTCGCCAGCTCACAGGCCGCCTCCCTCTTGGGCAATCTCCTCATCGCCATCATCTGCGTGCCCATTGTACGCCTCGTGGGACGTCGCGTCGTCAAGCAGATGCGCAAGGCTCTAGAAGGACTCAGCCAGATCAACGTCACCATCGAGGAGAGCCTGAGCGCACAGCGTGAGGTGCGCGCCTTCAATCTCGAATCCCGTCAGGTCAGCACCCTGAGAGAGCATATAGCGGAGTACAGCCGCCGCATGCTGCGTCTCGCCGTCTGGCAGCAAGGTCTCAGCCCTGCTATTGAGATCGTCAGCGCGATGGGACTCAGCTTTGCGCTCTATCGCGGCGCGGCAGATGGACTCACGCTCGAGCAGTTCTCCGCGATCGCGGCGGCCTTCTACTTCTGCTACACGCCTGTCAAGCGCCTCGGCTCGCTGATGAATCAGTGCCGTATCGTCGAGACCCTGCTCATCCGCGTTGGTACCATCCTCGAGGCGCAGAGTGATATGCCCGAGCCAGAGCAGCCCACGCAGCTAGGCAAGCGCGCGCGTGGAGAAATCCGATTCTCAAATGTCAGCTTTGCCTACAAGCAAGATGAAGACGTCCTACAAGACATTGATATCCGCATCCCAGCAGGGCAGAATGTGGCACTCGTCGGGCCTAGTGGCTCGGGGAAGACGACATTCATCAACCTGCTCTGCCGCTTCTATGATACGAAGGCAGGCTCAGTCTTTATCGACGGCGTGAATGTGCGCGAGATCAGCCGCACTGACCGCATGCGCAGCATCGCGCTCGTCTCCCAGTACCCCGCGCTCTTCCGCGGCTCCATCCGCGAGAATATACGCGTCGGCGCCCCCGAATCAAATAACACAGAGGTCGAAGACGCCGCACAGCGCGCGCTCGTCGATGAGTTCACCAGCCAAGACGAGCAGGGACTCGACATGCTCATAGGTGAGGGAGGAGCAGGCCTATCTGGAGGGCAAAAGCAGCGCGTCGCGCTCGCGCGCGCCTTTCTGAAAAATGCCCCCATCGTCGTCCTCGACGAGGCCACCTCGGCTCTCGATATGAATAGTGAGGCGCGTATCCAGTCGGCGCTCGACTCACTCTCCTCGCAGCATACCTGCCTGATCATTGCACACCGCTTCAGCACCATACGCGCAGCGGATCGCATCCTACTATTTGAGCAGGGCCGCATCGTCGGAGATGGCAGCCACCACGAGCTCTATACCACAAGCGAACTATACAAACGACTCTATGACGAGCAGGTAGCACAAGAAAATAATTCTAAGCAGAACACCCCCTCGACGAGTCAACAGCCTCCTAAGAAGCCCTCTTCCGCGACACCACAGCCTCGCGCCGTGACACCGCAGCCACCCGCCGCGACACCACAGCC
>CAYJID010000059.1:5432-11000 GCA_964370135.1 uncultured Akkermansia sp.
CAGCCACCCGCCGCAACACCGCAGCCACCCGCCGCGACACCGCAGCCACCCGCCGCAACACCATCACCCGCCGCGGCGACACCGCTCCCATCCACAGCATCTCAAGCCAACTCGGCATCAAGTGATTCCGACGACGAATCCACAACCACCACACCAACCGCATGAGCTCCTTATTCCGATTCATTCGCCTCTTTATGCTGCCTCAGTGGCGTATTTTTACGCTCGCGCTCCTTACTGGCTTGATCGCCGCGGGCGCGAGCGGCGTGGGCCTACCTCTGATGGTGTACGCCGTCTTTCCCATCATCTTCTCGGGTACAGAGGCGGCGCATGAGAGCCTGCGCCCCTACATCGAGGGATGGAGTGCCACGACCATCCTGCTGCTGGCCTGCGCCAGCCTCCCGCTTGTCTTCATCATTCGAGGCTTAGCCATGTGGCTCAATGCGGTCGTGGTGAATGTGCTCGCGCTGCGTATCTTGGAGAATATACGCGTCGCGGTCTTCTCACGCATTCAGGAGCTGCCACTCGCCTTCTTGGAGCGTCAGCGCAAGGGGGATCTCCTCAGCCGCATCGTCTCGGATACGCAGAATGTACAGCTGGTCATCTCGCACACCTCCAACGATATCATCAAGCAGCCCGTCACCTGCATCAGCGCGCTGGGAGCCTTCTTCTTCCTCATTTTGCAGAATGGCGCAAGCTGGCTCTTCGTCGTCAGCCTCCTCTTTGTCTTCATCGCTGCCTACCCCATTTTCGCCTTTGGCAAGCGTATTACAAAACGCTCGCATCAGGCTCAGGCAGACCTAGGAGAGATGAACACCATCCTCCAGCAGAACCTTGAAAGCCAGCGTGAAGTACGCGCCTACAGCATGGAAGAGCAGCACATCGCAGACTTTGGCGCAGTCACACAGACCTACGGCAACACCGTGGTGAAGGTGGTGAAGTACCGACAGGCGCTCATCCCCCTCATGGAGGTCACCACAGCACTCGCGCTCGCCTTCATGCTCGCTCAGGGCAAGCTCAGCGGGATGAGTCTCTCCGACTTCCTCGCGATTGCGGCGGCTCTCTACATGGCATTCGACTCGATGAAGCGCACGGGCCGCGCCTACAACCGCATCAACGAAGCTCAGGGGGCGCTCGCTCGTCTACGCGAGATCATTGATGAGCCCAATCCCATGCCCCAGCCCAGCAATCCCAAACAGTGGGAAAAGCCAGTCCAGGGACATCTCAGTCTCCAGAATGTGAGCTTCTCCTACAGCAAAGACGCGCCCAGACCCGCCCTACGCCGTGCGCATCTCGACATCCCCGCAGGACAGATAGTCGGTCTCGTCGGTCCGAGCGGTGCAGGCAAAACAAGCTTTGCCAACCTCATCCCGCGCTTTTATGACCCGACGATGGGACAGATACGCCTCGATGGCATCGACATACGCGATGTCAGCCAAGCCTCCCTGCGCGAGCATATCTCACTCGTCGGGCAGCATGCACTACTCTTTGCAGGCACCATTCGGGATAATATAGCCCTAGGCAAGCTAGGTGCGACGGAGGATGAGATCGAGGCCGCCGCGCGCGCCGCCTCACTCGGCGATATCCTCCTCAACTCGTCTCTGGGTCTCAATACGGAGGTCGGAGAGGGAGGCTGCAATCTCTCAGGCGGTCAACGCCAACGTGTGGCGATGGCGCGCGCCTTCATCAAAGACGCCCCCATCCTCATCCTCGATGAGGCGACGGCCTCACTGGATGCGAAGAGCGAGCGAGAGATCCAAGAAGCCCTCGCGCGCCTCACTCAGGGACGCACAACACTCATTATCGCTCATCGTTTTAGCACGCTCAAGCACGCCCAGCGACTCCTCGTCTTTGATCAGGGCGACATCGTCGGCGACGGCACGCATGAGCAGCTCTATGCGAGCTGCGAGCTCTACCGCGAGCTCTACAACAAGCAGGGCATCAACAAGACCCCTTAAAAAAATAATTTCATCCAAGGTAAAATCTTCATAGACATATAACAAGGCTGCATTCTCGCAAGAGAATGCAGCCTTTCGCTTCAAAAAAGTATTGACAAATCAGAATTCGGACTTACAATCATGCAGACCACGACTAATCGTTCTTGACAGAATTCGTTAGCCTATCAGGGTCACCGTCTCTACATGAGTAGGGATAACATCTATTGCTCTGAGAACCAATATTTCTCAGATCCTGATAACAACATGATCACGACCACAACAACGACGCCGGAAGAGGAGCTAGCAGCCCTCTATGGGAGCGATACCTTTGGTATCAGCACGATGGAAAAGTATCTTTCCAAGAGTGCCTTCAAGAAAATGTTAATCACCATCCAAAAGGGCAGCAAGCTTGATCCAAGCATTGCAGACGAAGTAGCCCAAGCCATGATGGTCTGGGCGATTTCTAAGGGCGCAACACACTACACCCACTGGTTTCACCCCCTGACAGAAGCAACTGCTGAAAAGCACGACTCCTTCGTCAACCCTGATGGAAAGGGCGGCATGATCTGTGCCTTTGACGGCAAGGCACTTATCCTCGGCGAAGCCGACGGCTCTTCCTTCCCCTCGGGCGGCATCCGCGCCACCTTCGAAGCACGCGGCTACACCGCTTGGGACCCCACCTCCCCTGCCTTCATCAAGAGAACAGCCCACACGGCGACGCTGTGTATCCCCACCGCCTTCTGCTCCTACACAGGCGAGGCACTCGACAAGAAGACCCCCCTTCTTCGCTCCATGGCCTCACTGTCCAAGCACACGACACGAGTCCTCAACTGCTTCGGCATCGAACCCGAGTACATCACCAGCAACCTCGGCGCCGAACAAGAATACTTCCTCGTCGACCGAAACATCTACAGACAGCGCCCTGACCTCATCGAGACAGGGCGCACTCTTTTTGGGGCCCTCCCCCCAAAACATCAGCAGATGGAAGACCACTACTATGGTGCCATCAAGGAGCGCGTGCTGGAGTACATGGACTCGGTAGACCGCGCCCTCTGGGCACTCGGTGTACCTGCCAAGACCCGCCACAACGAGGTAGCACCAGGCCAGTTCGAAATCGCGCCCCTCTTTGAGGCGACCAACCTTGCCGTCGACCACAATGTCATGATCATGGACATTCTTCAGCGACAGGCACTGCGTCACGATCTCGTCTGCCTCCTCCACGAGAAACCCTACGCCAAGGTCAATGGCTCGGGCAAGCACAACAACTGGTCGCTGAGCTGCCCTGGCATGGGATCACTCCTCACCCCTGGCAAGACCCCCCACAGCAACCGCCTCTTCCTGCTGCTGCTCGCCTGCATCATCAAGGCGATCGACCTGCACGGCGATCTGCTGCGCGCCTGCATCTCCAAGGCGGGCAACGACCACCGCCTCGGTGCTCAGGAGGCTCCCCCTGCCATCATCTCCGTCTTCCTCGGCGATCAGCTCAATGACATCATCGAGCAGATCAAGCAAGGAGGCGCCACCACGTCCACCTCGGGCTCTCTGATGAAGCTCGGCGTCGACTCGCTGCCCTCACTGCCCAAGGACGCCACCGACCGCAACCGAACCTCACCCTTCGCCTTCACGGGCAACAAGTTTGAGTTCCGCGCCGTCGGCTCCTCTCAGACCTGCGCATGGCCGATGACGCTGCTCAACACCATCGTCTGCGAAGCACTCGATGCTGCGGCAGACGTCCTTGAGCCCTTCGTCGGTACAGACGAGTTCAACAGCAAGGTGGATGAATACACCCGCGAGCTCATCGTCAAGCACGAGCGCATCATCTTCAACGGCAACGGCTACTCCGATGAGTGGGTGCTCGAGGCAGAGCGCCGCGGCCTCCCCCACATCCGCACCTCGCTCGAGGCCTTTGAAGTCCTCGGCAATCAAAGCACCATCGATCTCATGGAGAAGTACCAGGTCCTCACCCGTGGCGAGCTGCTCGCCCGCAAGGAGATCCAGATTGAAAACTACGAAAAGACCATCGACATCGAGGCCAAGACCTGCCTGAGCATGCTGCAGACCATCTACATGCCTGCCGTCGCTCGCCAGATGAACAGCCTCTGCGCCACTGTCAGCTCCATCCAGAATGCAGGCGTGAGCGTCGGTCTCTCCGCGATCAAAGGTCGCATCGAGGAAGTAGGCACACTCTACGACCAGCTCCCAGCCAAGATTGCACGTCTCAGCGACACCATCACCGATGGTCACGCCAATGAGACCAAGGCTGCTATGGAAGATGCCCGCGCCATCGTCGATGCCCTCGAGGGTCTCGTCGACGCCGAGCTCTGGCCTGTGCCCTCCTATGCGGAGATGCTCAACATCCACAGCGTCTAAGCCGCGTAGCTTGTGATTCCCTTGCTGAGCCTCGATCACCGAGGCTCAGCATTTATTTTTTTACATCACGTATATGAACCCGCTAAGCATACGCCGCCCTGAGTCCACCGATCTCGCGGAGCTCGACGCCTTCTTTGAGCGCATGATCCCACTGAGCTACGCCGAGAATGACATCATCGGCTTTGACGAGGATATGGCCATCGAGATAGGAGTCAAGAAGGCAAAGGTGCGCGGCGACCTCGCCTCAGACGGACAGGATTACCATTTTCTACTCGCCGAGCGCGACGGGCGCATCGTGGGCACGATCGCCTTTGGACCCACGAATGATCTGCTCAACAAAACGACAGACGGACGCACACGCGAGCTCAAAGAAATAGGCTGCCTGCTCATCCTCAGAGAGTATCAAGGTCATGGCATTGCCATGCAGCTCGTGCGCGCCATCCTCCACGCCCTCGCGGCGCAGGGACACACTCGCTGCTGCCTCGACTGCGGCTACAAGAAGGCGCAGCAGATGTGGCTGCGCAAGCTCGGAGCTCCCCACTATTGCTTGGAAAATTACTGGGAAAATGGCATTGATCACTTTGCATGGGATTTCTCCCTAGCAGAAATGCTCACACGGCTGACATAGTGTTTAGGGGGCTTCTAAATGATCGCGTCACACGAGCCTTGTGCAGCTTTTGGGCTTGCTTTAGCAAATCGATTCAGTAGAATGAGTTTTTTATCTTATCTATGATGTGGAATTCCCCAACCGCCATGAGCCTACCCAGAAACTTCTCCGTGATGGTGAAGCCCGTCGGTAGCCAATGCAACCTCCGTTGCGCCTACTGCTATTACCTTGACAAATCACTGCTCTACCCCTCCGAGGATGGGCACTACAAGCAGACCCTCATGAGTGATCGCGTGCTGCGCGAGACCATTGAGCAGTACTTTGCGGCGAATGACGCTGAGGTCGTCACCTTCTGCTGGCACGGAGGCGAGCCACTCATGGCAGGCATGGATTTCTATAAGCGCGTGCTGAAGTATCAGAAAAAATACGCCCGCGGACGCCAAGTTGAAAATGCCCTCCAGACCAACGGTCTGCTGCTCAACCAAGAGTGGTGCCGCTTCCTCCATGACAACCAATTCCTCATCGGTCTCTCCCTCGACGGTCCCGCCGAGATCCATGACGCCTACCGCCGCACGCAAGGCGATGGTCCCACCTTCACTCGTGTCATGCGCGCGGTGGAGAATATGACGAAGCATCGCGTGGAGTTCAACACCATGA
>CAYJID010000060.1:0-10894 GCA_964370135.1 uncultured Akkermansia sp.
CCGTCGAGGACGGTAGCGCCCATGCCGATGAGGCACTTGTCCTCCACCTTGCAGGCATGCAGCGTCACGGAGTGCCCGACGGTCACGTAGTCGCCCACCTCACAGCCGTAGTCGTCGGCGACGTGGACGCAGGAGTTGTCTTGAATGTTGGATCCCTCACCCACAGAGATGAAGTTGATGTCGCCGCGCAGCGTCACGTTGTACCAGATAGAGGCGTCCTTGCCGACGCTGACGCGCCCGATGAGATCCCCACTAGATGCCACAAAGGCGCTGGCGTCGACCACGGGACGATGTTCATAAAATGCTTCAATTGCCATGGCGTGATTATACTCCAGTGTCGCGTTTTGGTCAATGTGCGCGTGCGAAAAGCGGCACTAGGTGGGGGGGGCTGACGTGGGATGTAATTGTTATCTCCTTCTTGTTGACTTCTTATTACAAGTTAGATAGACTAGTAGAGTGCGTTTAAACCTCACGTGCTCTACACTCATGAAAATTACCATCCTTTCCTCCATACTCGCAGCAGCTCTCCTGCTCTCCTCTCCCCTGTCCGCAAAGCAGAATAGCGCTCTGCTCGAGAAGCTGCACGACAGTTTCTACTCCGAAGCCTCAGGTGCTGCCAAAATGAAAGCACTGCAAAGCTACCTCAACAAGGGCGGCGATATCAATGCCGTCGACGAAGGGGGCAACTCACTACTCACCGCATGGCTCTTCGCGAATCTCAATGATGATGATGCCGTCAAGATGCTCAACTACATGGTCGAGAAAGGCATTGATATCAACTATCAAAGAACGTACCCCGAGGGCTACGGCGGGGACAATCTCGGGCAAGGCAGCACCGTGCTCATGCGTGCGTGCACAGGCAACGACGGGAACTCCGATGTCGATGGCGGCGGGGCGAATCCCGTCATCGTCAAGGCTCTCCTCGATGCAGGGGCTGATGTGAGCCTCAAGGACGAAGGCGGTTTTGATGCTCTCTATGATGCGCTGGGCTCAGGTGTGATCGAGGTCGTGGAGCTGCTCATTGATGCGGGCGCAGACGTCAAGAGTAGAGATGAGGAGGGGGGCACGGTTCTGATAAACTTGGCGTCAAGCTTTGAACCTGATCCCAACATGGTGCCCGTCCTGCTCAGAGCGGGGGTGCCTATCAATGCGCAGGACGATGAGGGCAGGACAGCTCTGTCTCACTTCTGCGAGAGATTTGCTCCTTACGAGCAGCGCGATGCCTTTATCGAGGCTCTACTGGGTGCTGGTGCAGATCCCGATCTCGTGGACAATGAAGGCAAGACAGCCATTGATCGCCTCAAGGAGCATCTCCCCGACTCAAAGAAGCTCATCGAGAAAATGCGCTGATACACCCATCTCCGAGCTCTACCTAGCAGACCTAGCGCACGGCTATCGCCAGCGGCGATACGCTAGGAGTTGTCCAAGGCATCCCAAAGCAAGCATCCCAAAGCAAACTAGTCTTTGAGAATGCGCGAGAGGTAGTGCTGTAGGCTCGAGGCTGTGTAGGAGCCTTCTATCATGCGCAGGCGCACGCCCTCGACATAGAGGAAGGTGATGGGCACCTTCGTGATGCCGAACTCCTTGGCGAGCTCCGTGTACTTGTCTGGGTCGATGACGACGATTTGGATAGAGCCCTGAGCATCGGCTGCGAGCTGCTGGAGCGCGTCCTTCATGGTGGTCGAGTGAGGGCACCACTCCGTGGCAAAGCTCAGCAGCAGGCTGCGCCCTGAGATGCCTGTGAGCTGGCGCATATTCTGCCCTTCGTAGAAGCTGTAGGGGGTGAACTCGGGGATGTCTGTATGCACAGTGGGCGCGACAAACTCTTCCTTGATGAGCTCGTCGAGATCCTCCTTTTCTGGATTGGGCGGGGGCTTGACGGTCGTCGTAAAGCGCGCGATGCGGGCGCGCTCGGCAATGGTCTGCTCGTTGTCTTCGCAGCTGCTGAGTAGAAGAGGGACTCCAAGCAGAAGCAGCGGGCGAAGGTAGGGGAGGCGAGATGGTGTATTCATACCAGCGAGGGGGGGATCAGGAGGGATCAGAAGATTCAGAGGGTGGGAGAGGGCGTCGTTGAGAGGGCGCAGCTTTGAATTTGACGACGCGATGGGCAGCGACGCTACAGCGTTCTGCGGTCAGGGGGTGTCGCACACCGCGCTCTGCTGCGTGATGAACGCGAAAGCTGCCAAATCCTGCGATCTTGACCTCACCGTCACGCTGCAAGCCGTCGCGTATAGAGTGCAAGACGACCTCGAGGGCGAGCTCGGCGGCGTGTGCCGTCGCTGTCCCCCCCAAGGCTCGTCGTATTTCTTCAATAATATGCTGTCTCCTCATGAGAGAGCAGTTGAAGCAAGTAGAATGATCGTGATGCGTGACACCGATCTCAATCGTCGCCCGAGCGTGTGAAGATCATGATCGCGTAGTAGGCGAGCATGGCGAGTGAGGATAGAGCTGCTACGACATAGGTCATGGCTGCCCAGCGCAGGGCTGTGCTGGCGTCCTTTTGCATGACGTGGTTGAGTGCGCCGGTTTTTTCCAACCAAGCGAGCGCGCGACGCGAGGCGTCGAACTCCACTGGCAGGGTCACGAAGGCAAAGACTGTCGTCGTGGCAAAGAGCGCGAGTCCAATCCACGCAACTGTGGGCCCTGAGCCCAAGGAGAGCATGATGAGCCCGACCATGAGCACGATGGAGCCAAAGTTCGACCCGATGCCGACCATGGGCACGAGCGTGGAGCGCATCTGGAGCCAGGCGTAGCTCTGGGCGTGCTGGATGGCGTGACCGCACTCGTGAGCGGCGACGGCCATGGCAGTGACGCTGGACTCATTGTACACCATCTCGCTGAGGTTCACCGTGCGATCAGAGGGGTTGTAATGGTCGGTGAGGCGTCCGGGGGTGCTGATGACGTCGACATTGCGGATGCCGTTCTGCTCGAGCATGCGGCGAGCTGCCTCAGCGCCAGTCATGGGCGCGGGCTGCTCGGCGTACTTTTCCATCGTCTTTTTCAGACGCCATTGGATGAAGAAGCTCGCAATCATGAAGAAGACCACAAGCGCGAGCCCAAAGAGGGTTGCCACGCTGTAGCCTGAGCTCACAGCCGTGGATGACACGCCCGTGGCATCGAGGGGGCTGCCAGCTTGGGCACAGATATTGGTAAAAAATGCGGATATTTCCATAGAAGGCAAGATAGCATAAGAGCAATGACTTGGCAATGCTCTTTTCGTTCATAAGCCGACTTCTCCCCCTGATTTTGTAGGGGGAGAGATGCTTGCTCCTCGTTGGAGGAGCTGTGGATAGGTGCTTTGCTGTCGATAGATTAAGCTCGGGGGGCTTCTACGGGACAGCTTGCAAAATGAGCAGCTTCGGATGTTGTATGCAGTTTGGATGATCATTCTCACCCACATGCATCAAAAGACGCGCAGTGATGCTCCTTTTTAGATTCCTGTTCTGAACGGACTCATTTCGCAAGGTGTCCTCTAGACGTCAGCTAGATCACACGAGGTGATCTAGGCTGAGATAATCAATGGAGGGGAATGTGTTAGGCTTCTGAGTCGCTCTTGGCGGCCTTGGCTTCTTTTGCGGCTTCGCGGGCTGCTTTCTTCTTGGCCTTGACGTCAGCTGCGATGGTTTTCTTCCAATCGAGGATGATTCTGCCATTGCCCTTGGCGATCTGCTTGCCGTCGGCATCGACGATGGTTGCGTTGGGGATGCCGCCTCCGCCTGCATAGCCGAGCAGACCCTGGGCGGACATGACCATGGGGAAGCCTGCTTTGTATTTTTTCACATAGTTCTTGGCGTCATCTTCGGTCTTGTCGGCGCAGACGAGGATGAGCTCAATTTTCTTGCGCTTGAATTTTTTGTACTCCTTGACGACATCAGGCATGAGCGCTACGCAGGGACCGCACCAGCTGGCTGATTGGAGGTAGATGTAGTAGTCGGCCTTGGTGTTGATCTTGCCTGTGAGGGGCTTGACTCCTTCGAGAGAGGCGTGCAGGGCGCGTGGCTCCGCTGTCTGCTCGGTGGTGTCTTTTGCCATGACGCAGGGGCTAAGGGCGCTGGTGGACAGGATGGCACCAGTGCATAGTAAGGTGAATATTTTGTTCATATCAGGGATATTGCTAGTTCTGAAGCAATATCTAGACTAGCAATAGCGTCATACGATGTCAAGGAGATAGCGAGTATGTGGATCAATTATCTGTATCACAGCGGGGCAGGGCGCGCAGATTCTGCTGCAAGCGGGCTATGCCTGCGCGTCGTAGGGCTGAGCCGTAGAAGAGCGGCGCGTCACGCTCGCTATCAAGGCGTAGAAGCTGCTGCGCGCTCAGGTCGCGCAGTCGCGCGGGCATGAGCAGGCGTGCGTCGGGTCTGGGGCGACGCGCGAGGCGGTGGGGCGCGTTCCACGGGCAGGCTTCTTGGCAGAGGTCGCAGCCAAAGAGTCGCTCATGCTGGCGCGCTGCGTGTAGGGGCTCGGGCATGTCCTCCCGCGCCTCAATCGTCCAGTAGGAGAGGCAGCGGCGCGCATCACAGCTGTGACCATCCAGCGCGCGCGTGGGGCAGGCGTCGAGGCAGCGTCTACAGCTGCCGCAGCGTGCGCGTGCAGGGGTATCGCGCGGTAGATCTAGTGTGGTGAGGATGCTGGCGAGGATGCTGTAGGAGCCCTCGCGCTCGTGGAGCAGCAGTCCATGTTTGCCTATCCAGCCTAGGCCTGCTCGCTGGGCGAAGAATCGCTCGCTGACAGGCCCTGAGTCGGTGAAGCATCGCTGCGTGCCGCCGTAGAATTGTAGCGTCTCGTCGAGGTCAGCGAGCTTGCCCTTGAGCAGGAGGTGGTAGTCCTCGCCCTGGGCGTAGCGCGCGATGTGGCCGCGCTGCCGTCTGGCATCCTGCGTGGTGTAGGGGTAGCTGAGCATGATGATGGAGGCGACGTCGGGCAGCACGCGCTCGGGGTTGAGCCGCGCGTCGAGATGTCGCTGCATCCAGCTCATGCCCGCGTGCGCCCCCGAGGCGAGCCAGTCTCGGAGTAGGGTGCCCTGGTCATCGTAGGGTGAGCAGATGCCCCAGCGGGTGAATCCCAGCTGGGTGGCCACATGACCGATGGCGTGGCGTATGCTCTCTGCGCGTGCTTCCTGCATGGGCTAGCTTTAGTGGGGAAATTGAAGTGGGAAATTAAGAGAGGGGAATATTTAAGTATTAGAAGTGCGTGGGGATGTAGTGCTTGAGATGGAGCAGCGCATTGTAGAGGCTCTCAGCGTAGCTGAGCTGTTCGCTCTGCTCTCCATCCTCTCCTAGCTCGCGTAGGAGCTCCTGCATATTGGTCGCGGCTGTCTTGTCACCGAGCGCGCCTGCGAGTCGGTAGTAGCGTAGCGCGAGCTGCGTGTCCTTTTTGGTACCCAGTCCCTGTCGGTAGAGGGTGGCGAGGTTGTTCGTCGCGCTCGCGTCGCCGCGCTGCATACCTAGGTTGTAGTACTTGAAGGCGTGCGCGTAGTACGGTCTGCTCAGTCCGAGTCCTTTGTGACAGAGGTAGCCGAGGTAGAAGTAGATCTTGGGCGTCTCTGGGGCGTCTTTGGTGAGCTGCTTGAGTAGCTTGAGCGCGGCGATGGGATCTTTCTGACAGCCTATGCCGAGTAGGTAGTAGCGCGCGAGCTCGGCGCGCGCGACGGGATAGCCGCGCCTCGCTGCCTCGCGCATCCAGTAAAAAGCCTGCCGCTTTGACGAGTGGGTGCTGATGGTATTCTCCAAGTAGCGCGCGAGGCGCAGCATGGCCTCCTGCTGCGCTGCGTGTGCTGTGGCAGGGGCGTCGAGCGCGAGCTTTTCGCGTGCCATCTCGTCGGCGAGGGTGTAGGCCTTGTCAGGCTGCGCGGCGAGGCCGCGATACTTCCCCTCCCAGACCTCAAGCAGCTTGAGGCGTGCGGGGATGAAGCCCGCGCGCGCGGAGTCGTCGAGGAGGCGGGGGACGGCTGAGACGTCGGTGACGGATTTGTCCACGAGGAGGGTGCGCGCGAGGACGAAGAGCTCTTCGGCTCTCTGCTCCTCGCGTGAGAGCTTCTTGCCCCAGTCAGACAGAGCTGGTACTGCGTGCAGCGTGGAGCTCAGGAGGCAGGAGATGAGGAGGAGGGGGAGGGGGAGGGGGGTGAGGCGTGACATCGTAGGAGGGGTGGGGCTACTCGATTGGGGGTGACGAGCTGTCGCTGGCATCGGGCTCAAAGTAGCGGATGACGCGCGCCGGCGAGCCTGCGGCGAGGCAGTTCGCAGGCAGGGATTGGGTGACGACGCTCCCCGCGGCGACGGTCGTCCCATCGCCTATCGTGACTCCAGGTAGCACGATGCAGCCACCGCCGAGCCAGACGTTGCGCCCGATGATGACAGGGGCGGAGTAGCAGCGCCAGAAATTGATATGATCCGAGGCGGAGCATCGCTGCAGTCGCTGCCGTGGATCGGTGGGGTGAGTCACCGCGTAGATGTGGACTCCGGGACCGAGGCCGGAGTGGTCACCTATCTCGATGCGATTGCAGTCGAGTAGCACGCAGTTCATGTTGATTTCCACGTTCTTTCCGAGGTGGACATTCTCACCATAGTCGACGAAGATGGGAGCGGTGACCCAGACTCCCTCTCCGACGCTGCCAAAGAGCTCCTCGAGCAGGAGGCGCAGGCGCGCGGACTCCGTGCTGGGGGTGTCGGCGTATTGCTTTTGGATGCGCTTGGCCTCGTGCCAGCGTGTGATGAGCTCAGGATCGCCGCAGTCGTAGAGCTCGCCCGCTAGCATTTTTTGCTTCTCGGTCATGCTTTATTTTATATAGCGAAATGCGCGAGCTGGCAAGTGAAAAGGAGCTTTTTTGCGCTTGTGCTGCTGTGTCGCTGACCGAGCGATTGTCAGGCCACATCAGCGAGCTCTGCCTCACCACCTTAGCCCGCCGAGCCTCCCTTAAAAAGAAATTTGTTATTAAAAACCCCTTATAAAGCACCAGTTTCGAGTTGACTCTACCTTCTGTTGTGGTATCATCGAGCCATGAGATGCATGCAATGCAGCCACACAGAAGACAAGGTCATCGACTCGCGCATGTCCAAAGATGCTAGCTGCATCCGCCGTCGTCGCGAATGTCTGCGCTGTGGATACCGCTACACCACCTACGAACAGATAGAGCGTACGGAGCTGCGCGTCGTCAAGCGCGACCAGCTCCACCAGGCACTCAACCGCGAGAAAATCCTGCGCGGCATGATCAAGGCCTGCGAGAAACGCCCTGTCAACATGGAGCAGCTCGATCACGCGGCCGATGAGATCGTCGCTGAGCTCCACCGCGACCATCAGCGCGAGGTGCCCTCCTATATCATCGGGCGCAAGGTCATCGAGAAGCTCCAGAGCATCGATCCTGTCGCCTACATCCGCTACGTCTCCGTCTACAAGCAATTCCAGAATGTTGACGAGTTCATCGATCTCGTCCGAGGTATGGAAAACAAGACGATCAATGATCCCCTCCAACGCAAGCTTACCTTATGATCGCGTTCAAGAAAAATCGCCCCCTTCTCCAGACCGAGCACTGTGTCTTCTCCGACTACGAGCTCGACTGGATCGAGCATATCCTCGACGATGCCGCCGCGCAGAGCGGGGTCGCGCTGCCCTTCAAGAGCGAGATCGCACGCGGCATCATGCTCTACCTAGAGACAGGCTGTCCGCTGCGCACGCTGCCTCTGGATTACCTTTTCATCCGCATACGCGAGACGCTGGAGTCCTTTGGGCTGATGCGCATCGCGCAGCACCTGCGCTACCACACGCCCCCTGTCGATATTTGCCTCGAGGCGCTTGCAGAGGAAGAGCCGCTGCCGCTGTTCTTCTACACAAAGCTGCGCCACCGCGTGGAGCAGCTGCGCTCACTGGGACTCACCGACTATCACTTCACAGGTGTGGAGCAGTGTAGTCTCAAGCTCAGCGCTCGCCAGCGTCCCTGCCCCGCGACGCAGCGTGTGCAGGAGGAGATCGAGGCCTTTCTCCTGCATGAGGCGGCCTAGCTTTTTGAGAGGCGAGGTGCTTTCTATTCAGGACCTCGCCTCTATGTGGGCGTGATGATACGCTTGATACGCTTATTTGTGCAGTCTATCAATGAGATTGCGCGAATCAGGAAGGTGCACCTTGAGTCGATCCATGGCGGTCTTGCCCTCGGCATCCTTGATCTTGGGATCCGCTCCCGCATTCAGCAGCGCTTCGAGGAAGATGAGCCGCTCCTCGTTACCAGGCATGCCTTCGTCTACCTCGTCCTCAGAGTAGTCCTCGTCCTCGTAGTACTCGTCGGGCAAGTCCTTTTGGTACCCGGGGAAGCTCTCGCAGAAGATAGCGAGCGCGGTCTTGCCCTCCTTGTCCCTCTCATTGATACCTAGCCCAGCCTTGACTAGGACAGGCACCATGTTGGGGTCAGGTTCATTGCCGCCCGCGTGGTTCATCAGCAGATTGCGCCCCTCCTCATCTATGCGCTTGAAGTCAGCGCCCGCGTCGATGAGCATCACGACGAGTTCTGGCACTGCTGACCAGAGAGCCGTATCTAGAGCGTCATAGCCAGATTCGTCTTTGAGATGGACATCCGCGCCCGCGTTGAGGAGGAGTCCGACGATATAGGGATCCGCTCCGCCGCCATCGACGTCGCCGGTCGCGTGGTTGCCCATGCAGGCGCGCATGAGCACGGTGCCGCCCTGACCGAGATTGTCACCACCGCAGCCTTCGGGGTATTTTCTCTGATAGTTGATGTTGATGCCTTTTTTGATCATGAAGTCGAGCATCTCGCGTGCAGTCTCTTTATCGAGCTCTGCAAAGAGCCATGCTGTGAGTAGCGAGCTGCCTCTCTTATCGACAGCATTGATATCGCCGCCCTTGTCGAGGTAGGCGCGCAGTGCCTTCATCTTGGCGCTACCTGAGGATTCGGAGCGCAAGCTCTCTTTGAGCTTGTCGATGAGGGGGGCTTTTTGCTGTGCGAGCAAGGGGGAGGAGAGCAGGACTGCGGCAGAGAGAACGGAGGAAAGTAGGGGAATTTTCATGAGAATAGAGCACGTGGTATTTCTATGTGCTTTATTACTGTACCTCATTTAAAATAAAATGTCAATAAAGATTGGATAACAATTCGCGCTTGCTCTTAATTCGCGAGAAAAGAGAAGCCCCCTATGTAGTTTTAGCATGCTGCTGCATGGTGGAGGGCGTGGGTATCATCTGTCAGCGTAGCTTATCCTCTTGGCATCTCTCTCTACTCTGCTCTTGACTCCTCCTGCTATCCGTCGCACAATACACGCATGCCAGACACCCCCAAAGCAAAACGCATCAATGTACGCCATCCCGAGATCATGAGCAAGGTCAAGGGCATCGTGAGCTCCCACTACGATAGCACGCTCATCGCCGAGATCACCGCCGCGGGCAATGTCTATCGCGCAGATAATACAGAGATCCACCTCGCGTCCTCCTTTGGATTCTGCGATGGTGTGCGCCGCGCGATTGATCTCGCCTACGCCACTCGTGAGATGTTTCCCAGCGAGCGTATCTGGCTCATCGGCGAGATCATACACAATCCCGCGGTCAATGCGCACATGGACGCGCTGGGGCTCCGGCGTCTCCCCTGGCGTGCCCAGGCGCCCGAGTACGATCAGATGCAGGCGGGCGATGTCGTCATTATCCCCGCCTTTGGCGTCACCGTGGGCATGAGAAAGATCTTTGAAGAGCGCGGTCTCCAGATCGTCGACACCACCTGTGGCAATGTCGTGCGCGTCTGGCAAAAGGTCAAGGCCTACGCCCGCAAGGGAATCACCAGCATCATCCACGGCAAGAGCAAGCATGAGGAGAGCATGGCCACCGCCTCTCACTCGCGCGGCGATGCCTGCGATGGGAAATTCCTCATCATCTTTGATGAGCGCGACGCCGGGCACCTCGCTGCCTATCTGCGAGGGGAGCTGAGCCGTGAGCAGTTCCTCACTATATTCAAGGGAGCCTACTCAGTCGGCTTTGACCCAGAACTCGACCTGCGCGAGATCGGCATGGCGAACCAAACCACCATGCTCAAGGACGAGACCGCCCGCATCCAAGACATCCTCCGCGTTGCGATCATCCAGCGCGATGGTGACGCCAGCCTCTTCCATGTCTGCGACACGATCTGCGGCGCGACCCAAGATCGACAAAATGCCCTCTTTGATCTCCTTGACATGAATCTCGACGCCATGTTTATCGTCGGGGGCTATAATAGCTCGAATACGACGCATCTCGCCCACATCGCCGCTGAGCGTCTGCCCACCTTCTTCGTGAAATCCGCGGATTGTCTGCTCAATCTGGAGGAAATTCTCAATTTTGACCTCGAAGCCAAAGAAGAAGTCCTCCAAAAGCTCCCTCTCGATGTCTCCAATACCGCCCAGAAGTGGCGTGTCGGCATTACAGCGGGGGCTTCTTGCCCTGCTAATGTCATCGAGTCGGTGATCAAGCGCATTCTGGAGCTTAGGAATGCATAAAAAATGAGATTTCTTTTCGTTCTAACAAAGAAGAACTTAGCTTTATTCTAGGTCTTTTTCTTTAAAAGAATGCAAAATAGATTCCTTTTTTTATTGACTCGTATCGAAAATACTGTTATAACTCGCACGTGCTCGCCCCCAAGGTGAGCGCGAAAGAAACCGAAAGGAATCCAAAGTCTGGTTCGTCTAGTGGCCTAGGACTCCCGCCTTTCACGCGGGCAACACGGGTTCGAGTCCCGTACCAGATGTTTAATAAAGCTGCCTTACATTGTGAAGGCGGCTTTATTCTGTACTAGATTGACGCAGAATCAATACAAGATGACGATGACGCTATTCAGGTAGCGTGGCGCATGGCTTTGGAATGGTGATTTTGTGACACTCCGTCAGAATCGTATCGTGACCACAGTCGCTTCATACCAAGGCCATCTTAC
>CAYJID010000061.1:0-10850 GCA_964370135.1 uncultured Akkermansia sp.
CTACCGCTGCCCGCAGGGCAGGAAATATCTCACAGACGAAGGCGCGAAGCGTCCGTGCGCCTAGAAAATCATTTCCCCCTCTTCATGCGCTGGCAGCAGTAAAGGACACAATGAGGCTTCGCGTGCTGATTACTTTGGCGCAGTAGTTAATGAAGTAAACACGGTCTGCGTACTTGATTAGATAAAGGCATGCTCTTTCTTTTGCTGAATGAAAATTAAGTTTTCCATCCAACAAAAATAAAATTTAATAATTAGTATCTTATCATCGTGATTTGTCTCAATCACTACTGTCAATGTAATGCCGCGAAATCACTGAACATCATTTATAAATATACCTATCTATTATTTTTCTTTTATCTTCATTCAAATCAGAAATTGATGAATCAAAGACTATTTCATTTTCGTCAATGGACGTTACGAATTTTTTCAACCATTCGATATCCTCAAACTCAAATCCATACTTCAATAAATAAATCTCTTTTGAGTCACTTGTTCCGTACCTGATAATATTTTTCATCGTAATTGCATAACTTGCAGTAGAGTCAGCTCTATCTACATTACGATGGTACATTTCAAAAGCTGCACATAATGGATCTACCAAAGACAAGCCTATTACTTTATCCAAATAATCATAGGTATCATAAACAACAAGATCATATGGCAATTCTTCAGCCAATACAGATTTATCTACAATTGGTCGTTTTACGATACTTTTATTAGGTAATGATTCAGCTTTTATCGAATATTCAACTGTTAACTTCTTTAATTCCCTATTAGCTTGCCGTTTAGTAATTTCACCATCTCTTAATTTTTTGGAAATATTTTGCCGTGCAGCTTTCTTGCTAATTTGATCAAATCGGAGAGCAACTAACTCACTAAATGACCTGACCTCTATTCTCAACACCATTATATGAATTGCTGTACTTAGTATAGATTTCTCACCTACAGTTAACTCTCGGCTCAAATGCTTCATATAAATTAACTGAAATGACTCTTTAATTTTTTTTCTAACTTTTTTGTCAAGTCCTTGATATCCTGCCCCAGTTAGGATTACTCCATTTTTTAAAAAATTATTCAATATATATAGGCAAGCTTCATAAACATCATCATTTTGTAATCTTCTTATCTGTTCATCTGGGAGTTTCAATTCATCATTGAAAGAATCATTTTTAAGGGCATTAACCAGATCTATCGCATCCTCATTATCATCCTTAAATTCTTTAGATATTTGAGAATCTGAAGAAATCGATGATTTACTCTTTATTCTACTAGAAAATTTAACTACATTTTCATTTCTTATACAAACAAATCCATAATCATATTGGTTTGTATTCGTAGTCCTGCCTGCGCGACCTATGAGATTTTTTAATTGTAGAATTCTACTTTCTTCATCACCGTGAAATTTGAAATTATCAATATAGACTAAATCGAAAGGCATATTAATACCTTGAAGTAATGTCGACGTTGCAAAACACATTTTTGCGTAGCCTAAGTTGACAAATTCCTCTAGCAGCAATCTTGCTTTTAGAGGGATTGATCCATGATGGATTACAATTCCAAGGCGCATTAAAGACAACATATTGGAAAAATTATCTCCTTTAATAACTGTTCCTCCAATAAATTCTTGGAGTTGTGATATCAAAAATAAAGCTTTTTCATCTTTTAAAACTGGGCACGCCTTAATATATCGCTGAAAAGAATCAAGACATTTCTCATTATATATATTGCTTTTAGAAACATAGACCAAAACTGTGCCTCCTTTTTGCAAAATATTCATCATCAGATCTCCCTTAACTAAAACTCTACTTGGACTATGCTTCGCAGTGTTAGATTGCCGTTCATAAGGTGAAAAATAATAGAACTTAGAATCTAATGCAGAAACAAAAATTTTCCCAACTGTATTTTGCTCGTACGAAACTGAATCTAAATTAATATTCGAATCGGTAAAATCATGCTTATCAAACTGTGCTTCTGGATTAGTAATAAATGGATGAGCAAAGATCTTCTTCGCATTGGGGAAAACTTTTTGCACGCGCCGCACAAGAGCGTCGAAAGTCATACCTCTCGTTTTCTCCTCTGAAATCTGAGCTTCATCAAACAATATAAAATCAATATCTAACTCATTTTTATATGCAAATAAATCACGGCCTCGCTCTGGCGTAATTATGAATATGCTGCGTTTAGAATGTTTCCTATTGATCAATTCTACAAATTGCAAAACCAAAACATCCCGACCAACGATACTCATTATTTTTCGATAATATTCCGCAATCAAAGCTCTTGAAGGGACAACGATCACTATATCTTTATTAGAATTTTTTATCAACTCACGAAATAAAAATGATTTCCCTGCGCTCGTGGGAGCAGAAAAAGAAAATAATGTATTATCGCAAATTAATCTATATATGGAAAATTGAATTGGTGTTAATCTACCTTTGAAATCATCATTGATAGATGATGAATATGCATCATAAATAACATCAGTTAGCGACTCTGGTTCATCAACTTTTTGGAAAAGTCCCATTAAGTAAAGTATAGATTTCTCATATTGTGTGAATAATTTACTATTATGCAATTTGATATGTGCTAAGAACTCTAAATCCTGACTGAAAATTGGCCCGAATTTATGAAGTTTTTTTAGGATTTCACAAATTATAATTTCATGATTAACGACATCATCTAATAAATCTGATAATTTCATATTGTTACACCTATAAGATACAATTCGGAGTGACTATTAACTTCTTTTGCAGCATTAGAGGTAATAGCATTATCTAGAATTTTTTCTACATTCTTACCGTTCACAGAAAATACAGCAGCAAAGGCTTGATTTGCGTTCACGAAATTCCCACTTGCTTCGTCAGTAACTAAATTCTGTAAATGCACGACATCATCCTGATGTTTATTTTTAATAAAAAAATTCTGTATTTGTGTTAATGCAATCGTATACGGATTACCAGTATTTCGATATTTACCTTCGCCAAAAATTATCAGTGAATTTTCAGATTCAGAATGAAAATCAAAACTGGCATTTCCAGTTTCTTTAGAATGTAAAAGTTCTGCTAACGGTATTTCCTTATGATTAAATTTTGTACACAAACACTGTCGAGCTACTTGAACAATCACTAGCTCACCTGAATCTTTTGTAATTTTGCTAACATCTTTAGATTTAATCTTCGCCGTTATATTTTTTGCAGATTTCTCTAGTCTCGACTTATAACCTATTTGACTCAATTTTGGAAGTTTCAATATCCAACTATCATCAGCTATATCCGCTAAAGAAGTTTCCACTGCTTTAGATAAATTTGTCACATTTATACTAGCTACGAATGCAGGCTTTCTTCCAAGATTAAATATTTCCTTGCTATCTAAAACATCGAATCCTTTAATATTCATTTATTTAACTCCATTTCTAAAAGCTATACGTTTTATGGATCACTGAAATTATACAGCATTATCCTTTATTGGATACAAAAGAACTAAAGAATAAGTAAATTAATCAAATAAATACTTACAACTGAGATTCTATTATTGATATCTTTTAAAGAATATTAATTTTTAGCATTTATAAGAAAATTTAAAAATCCACTCAACTCTGACACGTGAGAAGTTATAGCTTTCATATCTTGATGCTTTGATTCTTCATCGTCCTGATCAACTAGCAGCGCAATACTATTATTTTGTGTATTCATTGACAACTCTAAATGTATTAACTATTTCTTTCTGCTCTCTCAATGGAACAATGGGCATAAGAATATCTAAAACATCTACGCGCGATATTCCTGGGATTAAACCTTGAGCAGCTTTTTGTAAATGCTGTACATAATATTGGAAGAACAATTTCATATACTCTACATTTAGCAAAATAGGACGGATAGACATAATTTGTCGAGCTATATGAACATCACCAATTTGATTAACGGCGAGAGCTCCAATCGTCCCCTTACATGTAAGCAGTAAATCACCACGACGAGACATAGAAACGGGAGTGGATGTCCAGCGGTTCACTACAATCTGCTCTTTATGAAAGTTACTAGCTCCTGTAATATAAGGTGTTCCTTCTTTATTTGCATTGTACTGTGAAGGTGTAAGATCTCTCCCAGACTGTAAAGCAGCTACACTGCTAAGTCTCGCCCATTCCCAGCTGTCGGGGATGGTGAACGGGAGCTCTTCGTCGATGCAGATTTCGGTCTTGCCTATGCGCTCGTAGAAGGAGCCGTCGGCTTTGCGGTAGATGGTGGATTCTTGCTTGGGGGCTTTGATTTTTTTCTCCTTGATAAGACGTTGTTTTTCTTCGCGGATGCGGTCGAGGAGTTTTTTGGCGGGCTCGTCTGTGGGATTTTGGGGGACGAGTTGCCCGCTAATCGCCATGTTGAGGGATTTTTCTCGAATAGCCTTAAGGTCGCGTTGAATTGCCTGCTGATTGACGGTGATGCAATCAAGGTGACTTGTTATCTCATCTATGCTGCTGGCTATGCGCGTCTGTTCTGCTAGAGGAGGTACAGGTATCAAATAATTTCGTAAAAAACTCAGAGAAACGAAAGGTTGAACCCCACCTGAAGCTTTTTTTCTCATCTCATATTGAGACAAGTCAAGATACGAGTATATATAGCGCATCTCAACGCCACCCTGGATTTTTTTAAATAAAGCAACATTTTTAATGCTAAAATTCGTATTATGTAGTAGTTGTGCTGGGTTACCAATACTACCGATCATTGCGAATAAAATATCGCCAAGTTCAACATTTGATCGAGCATTAATTGACAACATATCGTGTTCGGAAATCTTTTTTGTATTGTCAAAATCTATACTACCGTTTATCAAATTTTTGCTAGTTATCAATGGGTATCCATGCTCAACATATTTAGGTGTATCATGCGTGCCGTCTCGAACATCTAAACATAATCCAAGTCTACTCCACTCCCAGCTATCGGGAATCTCGAAGGGGAGCTCGTCGTCAATGCAGTGCTCTTCTTTCCCCGTGCGCTCGTAGAAAGAACCATCGGCTTTGCGGTAGATGAAAGACTCTTGCTTGGGAGCTCTGATTTTTTTCTCCCTGATGAGGCGTTGCTTTTCCTCGCGGATGCGCTCGAGGAGCATGTGGGCGGGCTCGTCGCTGGGGTCTTGGGCGACGAGCTGTCCTCTGACCGCAAGGGAGAGAATTTTCTCTCTGATAGCTTTCGTGTCCATGTCACTCATTGCTTGATGCCTGCCAAGAGGGTTTTGAGGGCGCGGACGGACTCGGCGATGGCGTTGCTCTTCTCCTCCAGCTCGCCTATCAGCGTCGGCAGATCCTTGTCCGCAGAGCTGCTTGTGCTCTGGTCGCTGATCCAGATGATGTCCATGCTCGTCTTGTCCCTCTTGAGAATCTCGGAGGCGGGGTAGCAGCGCCAGCGGCCTTGGGGGTTGCTCTCAGGGTGGTAACTCTCTGCGCGCGTTGATATATCGGCGGCGGCGTAGCAGCGCTCAAAGTCGTGGAGATGCTCGCGCGTCATGGGATTCTGCACGAGGGTGTGCTTCACATTCGTGCGGTAGTCGTAGATCCACACCTGCTGCGTGGGGCGAGTGGTCTTTTCAAAGAAGAGCACGTTCGCCTTCACCCCTTGGGCGTAGAAGAGACCTGTGGGGAGACGCAGGATGGTGTGCAGATTGAACTCACTGAGGAGGCGCTGGCGGATGACTTCGCCAGCTCCGTCCTCAAAGAGGACATTGTCAGGCAGCACGACGGCGGCGCGCCCTCCGACGCGTAGCATGAGCATGATGTGCTGGAGGAAGTTGAGCTGATTGTTGTTCGTCGTGACGTAGAGATCGTCACGGCGTGATGAGATGTCGATCGAGCCCGAGGGGCGCGAGCCAAAGGGCGGATTGGCTAGGATAACGTCGACGAGTGTCTCGGGCTCGCTCTCCAGCGCGTCTGCGCAGCGGATGAGGCTGCGGGTGGTGCTCACGCCGTGGAGGTAGAGATTCATCGAGGCGAGTGTGACGACGAGCGGCGCGATATCGCTGCCGTGGAGGCTCTCTTCGCGGAGGAACTTTTGCTTGCCCCTGTCCTGCGACTGGGGCTTCATATGGCGGTAGGCTTCGAGGAGGAAGCCCGCCGTGCCGCAGGCGGGGTCGGCGACGCGCTCGCCGATCTGGGGATCAATCATGGCGGTCATGGAGCGGATGAGCGCGCGCGGGGTGAAGTACTGGCCTGCCCCGCTCTTCCTATCCTTGCCATTGCGCTCGAGGATGTCTTCGTAGATGGCGCCTTTCAGATCTCCCTCCATGGAGAGCCATTGCTGCTCGTTGATGAGGGAGATGAGCTTGTTGAGATGCGTGGGGGTGTTGATCTTGTTCTCCGCGCGGGTGAAGATGGCGCCTACGAGGTCATCTTTCTCACGGAGCTCGGCGAGGATGTCTTCATAGTGCTGCTTAAGCTCCAGTCCGTCAAGCTCGAGCAGACTGCTCCAGCTGTGATGATCGGAGATCTCGCTTGGCAGTCCGACGGCGCGCCGCTCGTCATCCATCTTCAGAAAGAGCAGGTAGGTGAGCTGGGTGATGTAGTCAGTGTAGCCGACTCCGGCGGCGGCGAGGATGTCGGCGAATTTCCAGACTTTTTTAGAGAGCTGCTGTTCGAGCTTGGCGTTGGTAGGGGGCATGATGATGGCTAATGATAAAAAGGAGGGGGGGAAGAAAAAAGCTTAGGCCGCGAGGATGAATCCCGACAGTGAGTAGAGCAGCTCATCGAGCTGCGCGCGTGAGCCAAAGCTCTGCACCATCTGCGCCAGCGTGCTCTCGTCATGCTCGGCGATGTCGGCGCAGCTGTAGCTGCCATTGCCCACGATGTAGCTGGTGACCTGACGCATGAGTGACTTTTGCTCTGGGCTCAGGGGGCGCTGTGCCTGACCGCACCAGAGCTCGAATCGCGAGGCGGCTAGCGAGCCGAGACTGCGCAGCTGCGGGGTCGTCTGGTAGGCGTAGCGGACGAGCTGGATGAGGTTGGTGAGTGCCTCGCGCTCGCTGCGGTCGCGCAGTGGAGTCACGCTCTCGGGGTGCAGGATGGCGTAGTGATTCCAGAGCTGCTGGGGGTGGAAATGCGCGTGGGCATGCAGGAGCTGCTCGCGCAGCTGCTGGAGCATGTCGTAGGTGATGGGCTCGCGCGTGTTGTTGTAGATGATGCGCAGTGCTTCGATCTCGTCGCGATGCTCGCGCACGTAGTGCTCGAACTGCTGCGTCGTACTCTGCGCCTCCTCATGGCTGAAGCCGACGCGGATGAGCTCATCCTCGCCCGGCATGAGTAGGGTGAGAAATCCCTGATTGAGCTCAAGGAGCTGAGCGCGGGCGCGTGGGTGGTGAGCCAGCGGCGCGACGAGAGCCTTTCTCTGGCTATTCTCATCCTCGACACGGTGAAAGGTGGGGAGCTGCCCATCCTCCAGTGCGTCAAAAAATCGCTCGGAGAGCTCGCGGAGGCTGTAGCCCGCGAGGGTCTGGAAGTGCTGGCGGTGGCGCGGCTTGCTCTTGTGATCAATGCGCGCGAGGCGGCTTGCGAGCTGACGCAGATGCTCATCAGGGATGTAGCCATGCGTGATCTGCTCGAGGAGGAGCTTGAGCGTGATGGGGACGCTGCGGCACGTGGAGGGCGAGGCGATGATCTTTTCACGCTCGGTGACACCGACGGCATCGACGATGTAGAAATGGTCTTTGCTATGAGCATTGGGCGTGACGGCTCGGAGCTGCTCATCACCTAGGGTGCGTACGCCGCGCCCCTTCATCTGGGTGTAGAAGGACTCGGTCGCGACATCGCGCATGAAGAGCAGCACCTCGAGGGGCTTGATGTCGGTGCCTGTGGCGACGAGATTCACCGTGACAGCGATGCGGAATGCCCTATCTTGGCGAAAGCGACGGATGAGCTCATTGCTATTCTCCGAGCGGTGCGTGATCTTCTGGATATAGGAGGGGGGCTGACCAGCGAATACCTCGCGAGCGATGCTGATGATCTGATCGGCATGGAAATCGCTCTGGGCAAAGATGAGCGTCTTGGGGATGCTGCTCATGTCGGGCTCGCGCTCGGGGTAGAGCTGCGTGTAGATCGCATCGCGGTACTGCTCGAGTACGAGCTTAATTTGTGTGGGGTTGATGACGCTGCGGTTCAGCTCTGTGGCTCCGTAGGCGCATTCCTCCTCCTCGGCGGCGAGGCTGCCGCGCCCCGTGCTGCGCTTGATCTCGGTGGTCTGCTCACCGGGCTTGATCGCGCCGCCTTCTTTGGTCGCGCGTGTCTCGATGCGGTAGATGCGGTAGTCGACGTTGATGCCATCGAGAATGGATTGCTCAAGGCTGTAGTTGTAGACGATGTTGTCGTTGAAGTACGCGAGCGTCTCGGGGACGGGGGTGGCGGTGAGTCCGATGAGGCGCGCTGTGTCAAAGTAGCTGAGCACCTTTCCCCAGTTGCTATAGATGGAGCGATGGGACTCGTCGATGATGATGAAGTCAAAGTAATCAGACGGCAGCTCCAGCGGAGTAGCCGTGGTGACGATGGGTGAGCTCGCGGGCTCAAGGCAGTCGTCGATCTCATCGTCATGACGCTCGTCGATGTCCTCACCTGTGAGCATGCTGTAGAGTCGCTGGATGGTGGAGATAACGAGGTTCGTCCCTGATGAGATGCTTTTGCTCTGGAGGCGCTCGACGGGGAAGATGGAGCTAAAGGGGTCGCCTGTCTGCGTGAGGCGGAATGCGCCAAACTCGCCCTCGGCTTGTCTGCCTAGGTTGTTGCGATCGACGAGAAAGAGGATGCGCCGCGCAGGGGTGTAGCTGAGCAGTCGGTAGGCGATCATGCAGGCGGTGAATGTCTTGCCCGCTCCGGTGGCAAGCACGATCTGGGCGCGCTGCGCGCCCGTGCGCAGGGAGTTTTCTAATGCGGTGATAGCGTCGAATTGGCAATTTCGCAGATGCTTACGCTCGAGATGGGGAAGCCCCGCGTAGTAGCTGCCTAGACCTGCTAGCTGCGCGAGCTTGCGCGGTGAGTGCATGCTGGCGAGGGCGCTGTACTGACGGCTTGGCTTTCTGAGGTCGCAGAAGTGGAGCTCGCGTCCATTGGAAATGAAGGCAAAGGGAAGCGCTCTCTGCCATGCGGGGCACCAATCATGGACGCGCTGGGTGTAGCCCTCGGCTTGCTGCTCGACGCGCTTGCTGAGGGGCACGCGCTCGGCCTTCGCCTCGAGTACGCCGATGGCTTTGCCTTCGAGGAAGAGGAGGTAGTCAGCTTCTTTGTTGCCCTTGAGCAGCCCCTCACAGACAGCCACAGCTGACATGGTGGGGGCGTACTCAGCACGCGTGACGACGCGCCACCCAGCGTGGGTGAGCATGCGGTCTATGTGTATTCGTGCTTGATCCTCGGCGAACATACTGCTTTTCTATCAGTTGGAGTCTAATAAATAATGAGAATGATGTCAAGCTGTTTTCATTCTGTGGTCTAGGGTATTACGCATAACAAAATAAGCAGCGCGATGCTAGCGGGAGAAGAGCATCAGCACGAGGAGAGATGCTCGCTGCATATGCCAGCGGCGTGCTCCGTTTTCACGGAAGCACGCATTGCGCAACGGTGTTGAATGCCTCGGATTCGGTCATAGACAAAATCAGCTCCAGTATTTTCCAGTAGACCAGCAGTCGTGTGACTGAGAGATCTCGTTGCGATTTCTGAGGTGAGCTGGTGGGTGCTGCTATGTAGGTGTAGTTGGTAATATGCTTGATATGCTTTGCTTTGCGGGGCTTACGTCGTCTAGTTTTTTGGGACATGGCTCCTATATAAGGCCTAATTTGATCTTGGAGATTGGGATTTTATATCTGGATATGTACAGCTTTGAATGGAGAAAATTTATAGCAGTCAAAACTAGATTCGTGGAGGAATCGAATAGGGCATCAAAGATAAAAAGTATTTGATTTGTTCTTGATCTTAGTACAATGACATTTTCAAATGTGTAAAATGAGAATCAGCAAACCTTCCCAGATGATCAGAAAGAAATGCGGTCAAGGAGGATAGACGCTTTCGTCGCTGCAAAATCTCTCACTGGGCTAGGATGCTTCGGAAGGTGTGCGAGAGAAATAAGGGCTTTGGCGTGGTAACAAGCTTGATTCGCACCAACCCGCATTAGGTGCTCACCTCAGGGCAGAGCCGCTGCGCACTCTGTCCACGACCCCTTACACTGCCGGGGTCGTTGTTGGACTCTTGATCCTGCTAGTGTAGATCGTTGGGACGCTCAGAGCGGAAACGGAAAAAGGCGCTGAACTTTCGCTCAGAGCCTTTTCATTTATCCTGGCAACGTGTCAGCTTCACCCACTGCCATGCAGTGGGACGCAGAAGAGGTGTCTTCTGCTTTCAGCTTCTCATTCTGCAATGCAGAATGTCCTCAGTCCCCCTCGCTTCGCTCGGGTCGCGCGAGAGGTATCTCGCGCTGACTTCGTCTCAAATTGCAGTGCAATTTGTCCCGCAGGGCTAGGGTGTAGGGCTTCGCTATGTGCGGGTGGGAGATAGTGGGTTTGTCGTGGTAGCAAGGTAGTTGGGCGATTTGACCCTGCGAGTGTAGATCGTTGGGACGCTTTTGAGTGAAGATTAGCGGTTTTGTAGCTCAATGCGAAGCGTTTCTGAGGCTCGCGTAGTGCCACCGCTGGCAACGATCATCCTCAGTCCCCCTCGCTTCGCTCGGGTCGCGCGAGAAGTGTCTCGCGCTGACTTCGTCTCAAATTGCAGTGCAATTCCTTCCGCTGATCCGCAAGAGGTGTCTTGCGGGCTCCAGTCTCATTTTGCTCTGTCGCAAAATGTCCCGCAGGGCTAGGGTGTAGCGCTTCGCTATGTGCGGGTGGGAGATAGTGAG
>CAYJID010000062.1:0-10788 GCA_964370135.1 uncultured Akkermansia sp.
ATGATGGCGAGCTGCTGGTAATCCTTCTTACCAAAGACCGCATCGCTGGGGGCGATGAGATTGAAAAGCTTGTGTACAATGAGGCAGACACCGGCAAAGTGGCCGGGGCGTGTCGCGCCGCAGAGACGAGAGGAGAGATCGCGCTCCTCGAGGACGATGGAGCGATCGGGCTCGTACATCTCGTCGACCTGTGGCATGAAGAGGATATCGACGCCGCTGAGTTCGCAGCAAGCAATATCCTGCTCGGGAGTGCAGGGGTAGCTATCGAGATCGCTGCTGCGGTTGAACTGGACGGGATTGAGGAAAATGGTAGCGACGAGAAGACCTGATGCACCTGCGAGCTCGCGACCTTGGCGTAGGAGGGTGGCGTGACCTTCGTGGAGGGCGCCCATGGTGGGCACGAGAACGGTGCGCGGCTGGCGCAGCTGGGCGAGGGTGTCTCGGAGCTCTTGCTTTGTCTTGCAGATGTGCATAGCGTTGTTATAGCATGGGATGGAGGGGGAAACAAGGCAAAGCCCGCGCGTGGAGCGAAATTCTGCTTGTGGTGAACGCCGAAGAATGAAACATAAGACTCGCAGCAATTCGACCGTCAAGTCAATGGATTCTTAAGGTCTAGACCTTAAGCGATCTCCGGCGATCGTTCGCCGGCGGGTCCGGGCAGAGCCCGGCAGGGTGTGGGACAGAGTCCCACAAGCGGAGCTGGATCGCAGATCCAGCAGGGCGTCAGTTCCAAGATCATAAACACATGCCCGCGCGGCAAATGCTGCATGGTGTCAACGCCGCCAACTGACGCCCCCCGTCTACCCGCGCCCAAAGGGCGCCACTTATCTACCGTCGCAAACGCGAAGCGTCCACCTGAAATAAAATCTCACGAACATCATCGCGCCGCCAATGCCGCCTAGCGCGCCGCCTCAACTTTCGCTCTCAGATCCTTGGCTATCTGTCGCATTCCCTCAGCGAGTATCTTCTGCTGCTCCTCAGGACTTGCCGCTGACTGGAGCTTCGCTGCGTTCTTTTCGAAAAAAGACTGCATGCCTTGCTTCATGTGAAGCTCAGATTCCCGCTCAAGTGCATTTTTAATAATCGTATAGGCTTCGTTATGCTGCTCATCGAGAGTCTTGACCTGAGCTTCATACTCGCTCAAAATGAGCTTGCGCTGCTCGGGATCAGGTGTGCTTGCTAGCTTTTCTTTGAAGGCGTTCGAGAGCGCGAGACCTGCTTGGAAATATTTTTGGCAGACCTCAGGTAGTTGCTTGCTGGATGATACCGTCGAGAGGATTCGATGGGACATCTCGAATGCCAGCATGGGATCCGACATCTTCCCCTGCTCGATGGCGTCGGCTTGCGTCTCTAAAATGATCGCTATGACCTCAGCGCAATAGAGCTTGAGTGCTGGTGAGAGGCTGTTTTCCTGCTGCGTGGCAGCGGGAGCTGCGCTTTCTTGAGAAAGAACGGGGCTTAGAATACTGAGGAGGGGGAGGAGGGTGGCTATTTTCATGATTTGTTTTCTATGATGAGATGGAGATGTGAATTACTTACTATCGAGTGTGCGTGACTTGATATTTTGTATTCCTTCACGCATTATTTGAGCGATGATTTTCATTCCCTGATCCTTCGTTGTTGCAGCCTTGATCTTGTCCATATTTTTTGCCATGAGGGACTCCATCTCTCGTGTGAAGAGAGGTTCTACCTCATTTTCGAATATGGCTGACATCAATGCATCTTCTTTTTTGTATTTATTGTCAAGCTGATCGCTTTGCGTCTTGTATTCGCTCAATAGGCGCTCACGTTGCTCTGGGCTGGATGCTGTCGATAGCGCCGCGTTGGTTGCGCTGGAGAGAGCGAGTTCTTCTTTGTGAAAAGCTTGGAATGAACTGGGTAGCTCACTCGTCGATACTGTCGATAGGATCAGGTGCTCGGTTTGGAATTTGAGCATAGCATCCAGCGTACGGCCTTCTTCCATGGCTTTGACTTGAATTTCAAAAATAATAATTGAGGCCTTGATAGCGTAGGTCTTGAGCGCAGACATGCTGCGATCCTCCTGAGTAGAAGGTGCTGCGGGCGTGGTGGGTGTTTGAGCGAGTACAGGGCTGAGGATGCTGATCAGGGCGAGCAATGCGGGGATTTTCATGATCTGTAGCTTATCATACGGGGATGGGTGGGGGCAAGGTTTTATTGTTGGGTGTGTATCATGTTTGTATTGGTGGCTACATCGACGCTTATTTTACTCGCGAGCGAGATGGCATAAGATAAGGTGCAGCGCGTAGCAAGAAGCCATAGAGGGGATAGAGAGGAGTAGCACGATGATAACAAAGATAGAGTTGAAATCGGCGGCGATGACAGCGGCAAAGACAGTGCCCATGATGGATAGGACGAGCAGGAAGAGAAATACCGAAGAGAGAGCAGCGAAGGGAGAATGCGCAGAAGGTGGGCGCCCAGACCGCGAAGGAGGGATGGTAGGTCGATGAACGACAGTCTTGAGCTGACGAGGTGGTGCTGTATTTGACATGATGTCATGCTAGCAGATTGTGGATGATAGGGCAATCATGTTCACAACGAAGCTAGCCACAATCTATCCCCACACAGCAAACAAAGCAGCCCTCACCATGATGATGAAGGCTGCTGCATTGAATGTTACGAAGACTTTACTTCGTGCCGTGCGCGTTTTCCTGCTCCTCAAGAAGCTTGTACGCAGACACCTCATCAGGGTCTTCCCCGTGATGCTTCTTCTCAATGCGCGTGCGGAAGATCTTCATAATGAAGACAAACGAGGGCGGGATGAAGAACACACCAATCAAGGTAGCAATGCTCATCCCTGCGATCACGACGATACCGATCGCATTGCGCGCCATCGCTCCCGATCCCACAGCGATCGCCAGAGGGATACAGCCGAAGATGAAGGCAAAGGAGGTCATGAGGATGGGGCGCAGGCGCATGCGCGCCGCCTTCACCGCGGCCTCCAGCAAGTCATCTCCGCGCTCCATCTGCAGCACGGCGAACTCAATGATGAGAATCGCGTTCTTCGCCGCCAGACCCACGAGCATGATCATGCCGATCTGCGCATAGAGGTTGAGCTCGATGCCAAAGAGCCAGAGACCCGCGTAGGCGCCCAGAATGGCGATGGGGATGGAGAGGAACACGGCGAGGGGTAGAGTCCACTTCTCATAGAGTGCCGCCATGATGAGGAAGGCAAAGAGAGCCGAGAGGGCGAAGATGGAGTTGAGTCCCATGCCTTCTTGTGCCTTCTTTTCCTGATAGCTCATTTCCACAAAGCTCATGCTCCACTTGGACTTGTCCATGATCGAGTCAAAGACTTCTTCCACCACAGCCATGGCCTGCGCGGAGCTGACGCCCTCGGCGGGCTTGATGCTGACCTTGCCCGCGTTGTAGATGTTGTTGTGCCAGACGAACTCGGTGTCGTTGATGTCGGCGATGGTGACGAGTGCGCTGAGGGGCACGGATTCACCTTGACTGTTGGCGACGTAGAAATTGGCGATCTGGTCAGTGTTGCTGCGGTTCTCACCTGCGGCTTGGAGATAGACCTGCCACTGCTGGCCAAAGGCGGTGTAGTAGTTGACGAAGAGTGAGCCGTTGAAGCACTGGAGCAGCTGGTTGGCAGCCGTGTAGTCGACTCCCTGTGCAAGGCACTTATCCTTGTCAATGGAGATGCTCTTCTGCGCGACAGAGGGCAGCATCATGTCGGAGGCGGACGCGATGATGTCCTTGCGCTCCATGAGGGCGGCTTCGAATCGCTTGACTTGCTCGTAGACAGCCTGCACGTTCTGCCCCTCGAGGGCTTGGACGGCGACGCTGATGTCATTGGACGTACCGACACCGGGGATGGCGGGTGGGTTCGCGACGAAGGTGATGCCATCCGATCCTGACATGGCGAGCATCTTGTTGAGCTCGAGAGAGATGTCGTCGGCCGTGGGTGTCTTCCCATTGACGAGAGGACGATCTGCGTAGGGCTCAAGGCTGACGAAGAAGGTGACGGCATTGGGCGTCTGCACACCGATCATGATGTTCATCCCAATGATGGTGGTGACGTTCTCCACACCGGGGATGTCAAGCATCTGCTTCTCGATCATCATGGCCTGCTGCGCGCTGCGCTGCAGCGATGTCCCCGCATCCATGATGAGGCCGCCCATGAGGTAGCCTTGGTCCTCGCTGGGGAGGAAGCCACCGGGGACTTTCTGCGAGACGGGCACGATGGCGGCCGTGAGGCAGGCGAGCAGCGTGATGCTGATCCAGAGCTGCTTGCAGAGGAAGCGGCAGACGCTCGCAAAGCGGTCAGCGATCCAGTCGTAGCCTCGGTTGAAGACATTGTAGAGCGGTGATAGCAGCGACTTGTGCTCGCTCTTGGGCTGCAGGAGCAGCGCACAGAGCGCGGGCGAGAGGGTCAGCGCGTTGAACGCCGAGATGAGCATCGAGATGGCAATCGTCACGGCGAACTGCTGGAAGAGCGTGCCTGTGATACCGGGGAGTAGCACGGAGGGGAGGAAGACGGCGGCAAGCACGAGGGCGATGGCGACGACAGGACCGCTCACTTCCTTCATCGCGGCGAAGGTGGCCTGACGGGGGCTCATGCCCTCATCCATGTGCGCCTCGACGGCCTCGACCACGACGATGGCGTCATCCACCACCAGACCGATGGCAACGACCATGCCGAGCAGACAGATAGTGTTGAGCGTGAAGCCGAGGATGGGGAAGAAGCAGAAGGTGGTCACGAGCGACACAGGCACCGCGATGAGTGGGATGAGTGTGGCGCGCCAGCCTTGCAGGAAGATGAAGACGACGAGTGCCACGAGCACGAGTGCCTCGACGAGGGTGTGGATGATCTCGGTGATGGAGTCGCTGATGGGGGTGGTGGTGTCGAGTGAGACGAAGCCATTCATCCCTGGGGGCATGTTGGCTACTTTCTCATCAAGCATCTTGCGCAGGGCTGCCATGGTGTCCAGCGCGTTCGCATCAGCGGATTGGTAGACGGCAATAACGGTGGAGCTACGGCCACCGACGCGGCTGGCGATGGAGTAGGACTGGGAGCCGAGCTCGATCTTGGCGATGTCGCCGAGGCGCACGGCCTTCGTGCCTTCTTGGCGTACGATGATGTCGTTGAACTCCTCGATGCTGGTGAGGCGCCCCTTGTTGCGGATGGTGTAGGTGAACTCCTGACCATCGGCGATGGGCTCAGCCCCGACGGAGCCGCCGGGGTTGATGCTATTCTGCGCATTGACGGCGGCGTAGACCTCGTGGACGGAGATGCCTTTCTGCGCCATCTTCGTGGTGTCCAGCCAGATACGTACGGCGTACTCACCGGCAAAGACGCGTACGTTGCCCACACCAGGGACGCGCTTCATGGCGTCGACGAGCTGCGTGACGGCGTAGCCGGTGAGCTCGGTGCTGGAGTAGGTGCCGTCGGGTGAGTCCATGGCAAAGAGCATCATGGGTAGACCCGAGGACTGGTTGATGGTGATGCCCATCTGCGAGACGGTAGAGGGCAGCGATGCGGTCGCCTGAGCGTAGCGCATGTAGGTGAGCTGCTGGGCGGTGTTCGCATCCGTGCCGGGGCTGAAGACGACGCTGATGGTCGCCGAGCCGTTGTTGGAGGAGGTGGACTGCATGTAGTCCATGTTCTCCAGACCCGAGAGCTGGAGCTCGATGGGGGTGGCGACGGCGTCAGCGACTTCCTGAGCGTTCGCACCGGGGTAGGCGGCTTGGAGCTCGATGGTGATGGGCGCGATGTCGGGATAGAGTGAGACGGGGAGGGATCGCATGCAGATGATCCCCAGCAGTGTCGTGAGGATGGAGATCACACCGGCGATGATGGGGTGCTTGATAAAGAAGGGTGCCATGGTCTAGTGAATGGGGGACTGGGCTATTAAATGGGTGGGTGAGGGGAGTGATGTTTAATCTTGTGCCTCGTTGCTAGGTGTCTGTGGCTTGGGCTCAGGCTGGGGACTCGCTGGGGCGGGGGCTTTCACCTGATCCTTGGTCGCGGTGATGGAGGGCTCGACGGTCATGGGGCGCGAGTAGACGTAGGGCTTGATGGTGAGTTTGTTCACCAATGCTTCACCGTAGGGCTTGTTTGCCCCAAAGACGCGCATGGCGTTGATCGCACCCTCGACGACGACGCGTGAGTCGGCGAGCGAGGGGATGCCCTCCTCCTTGAGGAAGAGCTCCATGGGACCGGATACACCAGCACCGTGTGCCATGACGTCGAGCTCGTCCTCAGCCTTGGCCTGCTTGAAGAGGAAGTCGCGGAAGTCCTTGACCTCGTTCTTCTTGAGGAAGAGCTCATCCCAGTTGGCAACCCCTTCCTTCGCAGGGAGGTCGTCGGGGAGCTTGCCGTTCTTCTCCATGAGAGCGCGGATGTCGGCGGCCTTAGCTTGCTTGAGCAAGAGCTCCTTCCAGCTGCTCACCTCCATTTTGCCAAAGATGAGGGCTTCGAGCGAGGGGGCTTTTGTCTTCATGAGGATCTGGGGGATGACGACCGCGCGGTTGATGCTGACAACCTGCATGGGGGCGAGCACGGTCTGTCCTGTCGTATCCACGGTGGGGAGGTTGACGACCTTGCCCTTGATGACGGGCATGGGCATGGGAGCCCCATTGGGCAGGATGAAGACGATCATGTCGATGCCTTCAAAGCTGACGAGCGCCTGCGTGGGCACGAGGTAGGCTCCCTGCATCACCTCATCATCGACGCGGATGCGCACGGGCATGCCTGAGTGGAGCACTCCCTTCTCATTCTGCACGCGTCCGACGACGGAGAGCGTGCCTGTCGTGCGGCTGAGCTTGTTGTCCACGGAGGTGACGACGCCAGCCTCGGGGTAGGGTGTGCCATTCTCAAGGATGATGTGGAAGGGGATCTTGGCATCAGCGACGGTCTTGTGCTGCGACTCGGTGTAGCCCTTGAGCGCGAGCTTGCCGCTGATTTGGAAGTCGACGCGCATCGGGTTCACAGACGAGAGCGTGACGAGAGCCTGAGGGCTGCTGGGGGAGACGAGATCGCCGATGGAGGGATTCGCAATGCCGGCGCGTCCGGTGAAGGGGGCGCGTATCTCGGTGTAGCCAAGGTTGATCTCTGCCTGATGCAGCAGGGCGGTCATCTGCTCAATGGTGGCCTGTGCGCGCAGGATGTCGGCTTTGTTCCTGATGACGAGTGTCTCGGTGTCGGTGATGGTCTTCTCCATGACGGCACCGGGGGATTGGGCGTTGAGCTTCGCGTAGCGCTTGAGGTTCTCGCTGTTCATATCCAGCGCGACCTTGGCTTGCTTCAGCGCGGCCTCGGCGATGTGGAGGTTGGCGGTGGCTTCGCGTACGGTGGCCTTGTAGGGGGCGGGGTCGATGGTGAAGAGCAGCTGGTCTTTCTGCACGATGTCGCCATTCTTGAAGTTCTGCTTGAGGAGGAATCCGCTGACCTGGGCGCGGATCTCGGTCTCTTCTTCGCCGCGCAGGCTGCCAAACCACTCGGCCTGTGTCGCAACATCGCGCTGGATGAGGGGCGTGGTGCTGACGAGGAAGGGAGGCAACGTGGGCTTCGCATTCTTGGCATCGAGGGGCTTCTTCTCGGGGCCTGCCTGAGCAGTGGCTGCGGCTGGTGCCTTAGGAGCAAAGGTGAAGGGGGCGGTCACGAGGCGCTGCGCCTTGCTCGGGTCGCTCAGGCGGCTGTTGCTGCCTGTGACGCGGTTCGCATAGAGGGCGTTGGCCTTGTCGCAGACGATGGGGGTGTCGGTGGCCTTGTCGTAGCCCAGTGCCTTGAATTGCTCGGCGAGCGGGGCGAGGACACCCTCGACGGCGACGAGCTCTTGGGTGGACTCATAGCCTGAGGCTTCCTTGACGGGGACGGGATAGTTACCGATGGGCTTGACAGTGATCATCTTGGGCTTGCCCTCCTTGTCCAGCGCGATGAGGTAGCTCGTACGCAGCACGCTCTGGATAGAGTCGGCGGGAACGAGCATGACGGTCTTGAGGTTGAGAGGGATCTTCACGCGCACGGCCATGCCGGGGCGCAGGATGTTGTCGGGATTGGCGAACTCGGCGGTGATGGCGATGAGGCCATTGCTGTCAATCTTGCTATCAAGGGCGGTGAGATCTCCCTTGAGGGGGTACTCTTTGCCATTTTCTAGGATGAGGGAGACGGGGAGCTTGCGGCTGTTGATTTCACCGTAGTTGAGCGCATCGAGGATGCGGTTGGAGCTCACGGCAAAGTCGACGCGGATGGGGTCGATGGAGACGATGCTCGTCAGGGTGGTCGCGGGGGTCACGAGTGCGCCTTGGGAGACATCGGCTGTGCCGACGACGCCGTCATAGGGCGCGCGAATGGTGGTGTAGTCGACGTTGATCTGGGCGCGCTCGACGGCGGCCTCCATCTGCTCGATGCTGGCCTGCTCCATCTGGACTTGTACCTCAGCGCTACGCAGGACTTGGCGGGCGTCGTCGAGTTCCTTTTCGGAGATGGCGTTTTGGCGGATGAGCTGGGTGAATCGGTTCACATCCAGCTGGGCTTGCTGGACGGAGGCCTCGGCAGCGGCGCGCTTCGCGCGAGCGACGAGGAGATTCGCCTCGGCCTGCTTGAGCTGCGCCATGTAGATTTTGGAATCAATGGTGAAGAGCACGTCGCCAGCCTTGACGCGCGCACCGTTCTTGTAGTGCTGCTTCTCAAGGAAGCCGGACACCTGAGGCTTGATGCTCGTGCTGTCCAAGCCGCGAAGGTAGCCAAACCATTCGCCAAAGTCGGATACTTGTTGCTCCTGAATCGGGAAAACTGTCACCGTGGGGGCTTGCTGCGCGGAGGTCTGCGCAGTCTGCTCTTGATTCTCACAGGAGGTCGTGAGAATGCCGATGGTGCAGCTCGTGAGGGCTAGAGTTAGAATTGCCTTCTTAGTCATAAAATTCGCGGGTGCCGTTTCAATGCTCCTTTCGAGAGTACTAAATTCTATGGGCAAGGTCAACGGAATTTTACAGAGCAAAAGTGTCATGACATTTATCATTGCTGCATTTGCGTGATAGCGGGCATGTTATCGTTTAGAAAGACTTGCCACGGGTGAGGAGGGAGTGCATGCGCGCGTGCATGCTTTTTTCGAGCTTGAACCCTGCGGAGAAATTCTGTAGAATGAGTCAGATTTATGAAAGTTATCGCCATCGCTAATCAAAAGGGGGGAGTCGGCAAAACCACGACATCCATCAATCTGGCAGCTGGTCTCAGTGCCGCAGGTCGTCGTGTCCTCCTCATTGACCTCGACCCTCAGGGCAACTCCACGAGTGGTTTAGGGGTGGAGGCCGACGGCGAGGACACGATCTATCCCGTCCTCCTCGGAGAGGCGGATATCGAGAGCAAGATCCAAGATGCAGGACGTCCGAACCTCTCCATCATCCCTGCTCATATGGATCTCTCTGGCGTCGAAATCGAGCTCACCATCTCGGGCTCGCATATGACCTGCCTGCGCGATGTGCTGGTGAAGCTGCGCGAGGCGAATCAATACGACTATGTCATCCTCGATACGCCTCCGTCGCTCGGTGTGCTCATGACCGCCTCACTCTGCGCCAGCGATGAGATCATCTCCCCGCTGCAGTGCGAGTACCTCAGTCTGGATGGTCTGGCGAAGATTCTCTACATCACCGAGCAGATTCGCGAGAGCGGGATCAACCCCACGCTCTCGCATGAGGGCATCATCATGACTATGTTCACCAACACGAATCTCGCGCGCCAAGTCGTCGAACAGGTACGTGAGAATATGGGACCTGTCCTCTACTCCACCATCATCCCGCGCTCCGTCCGTGTCGGTGAGGCGCCCAGCTTTGGCCGCACGGTCTACGAGCACGATCCCTATGGACTGGCGACACTCGCCTACTCCAAGGTGGTGAAAGAATTCCTCGTGCGCCACGAGGGCAAATAAGCTCACTACTCGCCGCCTTTCTCTCCGTTCCCATGCTTCGCTGGCTCTTTCCCCATGTCTGCGAGCTCTGTGGCGATGACTGGGAGACGGAGAGCTCACTGTGCCCCGAGTGCTGTGAGTTGCGCGTCCCGCGTGTGCCCAAGCCACTCTGCCTCCACTGCGGGAGTCCCGTGTACATGCGGCTGGATGACCCGTGGGTCTGTCCCGAATGTGAGGACAAGCCACGGCACTTTGAGTTTGCGCGTGCGGGCTTCTATGGCACAGACGAGATGCTGGAGCTCATGCACCGCTACAAGTATGGACGTGAGACGCATTTCGCCCGCAGCTTTGCCCAGCTCATGGCGGAGCACTGGCGGCTGCATCCCATCCTCTCGCGGCGCAGAAACTGGACACTCGTGCCTGTCCCTGTCACACGGCAAAAGCTCTTTCATCGCCGCTTCAACCAATCACTCCTGCTCGCCGAGGAGCTGCGCCGCCATTTCCCCCAATTCCGCATCGCGCAGCCTCTGGAGCGCCGAGCCTCGACTATACACAGCCAGACACAGCTGACGGCACACCAGCGCATGGCCAATGCGAATAAGATCTATCGCCTCAAGCGCGGCTACCTCAAGGGTGGGCGCAAAACACTCCCGTCAGGGCATCTCGTACTCATTGACGACGTCTACACCACAGGCTCGACGCTGCGCTCGTGCGCCAGACAGCTCAGAAAGATAAAAATGGTCGAGCAAGTGGTTGTCATCACCGCGATGCGTGCCGAGAGGTGACATGTGCCTCGTGGCGCGAGTCTTCCGATTAGCTAATTTAGAATAACGAGAATTTAGAAGCCTCCTTATGGGGATCTTGCAAAATTAGCAGCAAAAGACGTGCTGTGACGCTCATTTTCGAAATCTGC
>CAYJID010000063.1:0-10700 GCA_964370135.1 uncultured Akkermansia sp.
CGCATATAGCCAAGTATTTTTGAAAATACACTAAGGCATTTTCGTAGTCGCCTTGGTGATGATAAAGTGCTCCAATATTGTTATAGTTGGTAGCGGTGGTAGGATGCTCTTCGCCCAGTACTTTTTCTCGTATCTCGAGGGATTTTTGATAATACACTAAGGCCTTTTCGTAGTCGCCTTGGCTGCCATATAGTGCTCCAATATTGTTATAGCTGGAAGCGGTGATAGGATGCTCTTCGCCCAGTACTTTTTCTAGTATCTCGAGGGATTTTTGAAAATACACTAAGGCATTTTAGTAGTCGCCTTGACTGTCATATAGTGCTCCAATATTGTTATAGCTGGTAGCGGTGTCTGGATGCTCGTAGCCCAGTACTTTTTCTTGTATCGTAAGGGATTTTTGATAATACACTAAGGCATTTTCGTAGTCGCCTTGACTCTTATATAGTGCTCCAATATTGTTATAGCTGGAAGCGGTGGAAGGATGCTTGTCGCCCAGTACTTTTTCTCGTATCGCGAGGGATTTTTGATAATACACTAAGGCATTTTCGTAGTTTGCCATTGAGTCATAGAAGACGGCACTCTGATGGTATAAAAACGCCTGCGTCTCGCTATCGGCTTGGATCTGCTTGATGAGCTGCTCGGCATGTGGGAGCAAGGCTGCCTTACTGGTGAAAACCTCATTTCCTACATGCATGAGATTCCCCAGCTTTTGGCTCAATTCCTCAATTAGCTCGGGTGTGGTGGGATGCTTCGCGCGGATTGTTGCGGAGATGAGTGGGTGCATACTTGCGCCCTGCAACCAGCCTCTCTTTGTCAGATCGTTGATGAGGTTGAGATTTTTTATATCTAAAAGGGAGAGCGCATGCTCGCGGCTCAGGGGCGTATTTGGAGCAAGCAGGGAGAACAGCTGCAAGATGCGCTGCTGCTCCTGCTGAAGCGCAGAGATATCAAAAATCTTTGCCAAGTGCGCGATATAGGGTGCTTGCTCCTCGCGCTCGATGTCTTCGCTATCGGGGAGCAAGCCCTGACTTGCCTCAAAACACTCTCGGAGCTCGGCAAGGCTATACATACCCGCTGCTTGCGTCTTCGCCAGTAGCTCGATGGCCAGCGTGTGCCTGTCCACGAGCTCGATGAGTCCGAGGATGTCGGCATCACTCGCCTCCCTATCCCCCGAATGCTCCCTATAGAGCCTGATGCAGTCTTCCTCGCCGAGCTGCCCGAGCGCAATCGTGCGCATCCTTGTGTAGCTCTTGCGCGAGGTCAGCAGGCGGTGGCAGCGCAGCTCGTTGAGTCGCGTCCTATCCTCCTCTGAGAGCTCATTCGCATTGTCAAGGATGAGCAGCAGCTGCCGCCCATAGCGATTGATCAGATTCACCGCTTGTGCCCAATAGACCTCGATTTCCTTTGCCTCCACTTGACGAAAGGCGCCGTAAAAAGAACTCTTCAGATTGCCATCGTAGTGGATCCACGCGATGTGGCGCAGCTGGGCATGCCCGCCCCAGCGGTAGCGGTGCAGCAGGACGCGGCAGATCTCCGTCTTTCCCATGCCTCCGATACCGTTGACAAGGACGATGGGGTTATTCTCCTTTTGCAGCTCGCTCTCAATCTCGGCGATGATGTCTTCACGACCGACGAAGTGCTCGGGCTCACAAGAAAACTCCCCCGCCTCATCCCTAGTGATGAGCCTATCGCTGTCGAGCTTGAGTATCTCGGAGAAGCGCTCATTGTGATGAGTATCCACCGCCCATCGTCCCACGCGCCAGCTGTGATTGCAGAGCTGGGAGATGCCGCTGTGACCGAGTGTGCCCTCGCAGAAGAGCGTGCTGGCATAGCCATCATAGGTGACTGCTCCCATGATGATTTCCGTGAGCCCGTACTTATAGCCCTTCACATCTGGGATGTGCGCATCGCCACAGAGATAATACACCGAGGCATAATCCTTCAAAATATCCTCGATGCAGGCGCGCTCATCGTCGTGCAGTAGCTCAAGAGAATGATGCCCGATGAGCACGAGTGGCTTGTCCTTGTCACATGCTGCCAAGCAGTCGCTGAAAGCCGCCGTCCCAATGAGGAGATTCTTGGGGTCTGTCGTCCTATCATGGCAAAACAGGCTCGTATTCAGACAAATGAGATTGAATGCCTCATAGCTATACCGCTGATGCACGCCCGCGGCTGTCCCATGAGCTCGCACGCCGCGCGCCTCCAGCTCCTTGCTGAGCCTATTGTAGAAAGAATAGCGTGCCTCCGAGACGAGGTAGGAGAGATCCTCCTCGTTGAAATGCCCGATCTGGGCATCATAACGCGCCGCAATAGCATCCAAGCCCGCCTTGTCCTCATAGCGCACGACATCATGATTGCCCGGCACGTAATGGATCTGCGTCGCCTCGACACCTGCCGCCTCGGCGAGGCGTATGATGAAGTCGGCGATCTGATTGATGGAGTCATTCGTGATCTGATCCGCTCCAAAGCGGAAGTCCCCCGTGAGAAAGAGATAGTCGGCACTCATGCGCCTGCTGCGGACATAGTCCAGTAGTGAGTCTCGGAGGAGGGGTGCAGAGACCGCCTCATTCGCAAGGCGGTAGTGGAGGTCAGTGAGGTGCAGCCATTTCATACGCAGTCTCCATGAGAGGAGACTAGTATCATAGCATAGAGAGCGCGTATGTCAAGGTATAACAAGGCTCAGCCTTATCACATCGGCGACCCATCATGGAGAAACAGCGAGCTGCGTACCTCCTCCTGTGAGAGGGCTGATAATAGCGCGGAGAATCTGAGCCCGTGGTGTTATTCCCCCGCTTGTTATTCCCCCGCTTGCGCGCAGGCTGCCTGCGCACAGCGTATCCCGTCGAGTGCCGCCGAGACGATGCCCCCCGCATAGCCCGCTCCCTCACCGCAGGGGTAGAGAGCCTCGGCATCGGGGTGCTCGAGGCTGCGCGGATCGCGCGGGATGCGCACCGGTGAGCTTGTGCGTGTCTCACAGCCGATGAGCAGCGCGTGCTCTCCTGCAAAGCCGCGTAGCTTTCTATCAAAATGATGCAGCCCCTCCTTCATGCGGCTGGTGATCTCCTCAGAGAGCAGCTCATGCAGATCCCATGCCCGTATGCCAGGCTCATAGGTGGTCGCGGGTAGGCTCGCTGAGACGCGACCGTGCAAGAAGTCGCTCACGCGCTGCGCTGGGGCGACCTGCCTGCCGCCTCCCGCGCGCGCTGTCGCCGCCTCGAGCTCCTGCTGGTACGCTAGCCCCGCCAGCACGCCATGCTGCGCGCGGTGGTGCTGGTAGTCCTCAGGATAGACGCTGACGACGAAGCCCGCATTCGCATAGAAGGAGTCACGCTTGGACAGCGACATGCCGTTGACCACGACTTGGTCATTCTGCGTGGCGGCAGGGACGATGTGCCCACCGGGGCACATGCAAAAGGAGTGGACACCGCGCTCGCGTATCTTGGTCGCCAGTGTGTAGCGCGCGGCTCCCAGCTCCTGCGGGCGGATTTCGCCCGCGCGTAGATGGTACTGCGCCGCATCAATGAGGCTCTGCGGGTGCTCGATGCGTACGCCGACGGCAAAGGACTTCTCCTCCAGCTGGAGTCCCTGCGCATGCAGCATCTGGTAGACGTCGCGCGCGCTGTGTCCCGTCGCGAGGATGAGCGCGTCACCGAGCAGCTCTCGCCCATCAGCACTGCGTACGCCGCGCACGCGCGGCCTGCCCGCAGGCGTCTGTGGGCTGAGCAGTAGCTGCGTGATGCGTGTGCCAAAGTAGACCTCGCCTCCCGCCGCGATGATGCTCTGGCGCATGGCCTTGACGACGGCGGGTAGCTTGTCAGATCCAATGTGGGGGTGCGCATCGGTGAGGATGCGGGGGGACGCACCATGGGCGACGAAGCATTCGTAGATGTCGCTGATGGCTCCACGCTTTGTCGCGCGGGTGTAGAGCTTGCCATCGGAGAAGGTACCCGCACCGCCCTCGCCAAAGCAGTAGTTGGACTCTTCGTTCACCGGCTCTCCCCGATGCACGGGCTGGATGTCGAGGCGGCGCGCATCGACGTCCGCTCCGCGCTCGAGCACGATGGGGCGCACGCCCTGCTGGAGGCATTCTAGCGCGGCAAAGAGCCCCGCAGGACCGCTGCCGACGATGAGGACGCGGCGCGCATCATCCGCGAGCGTCGGCGCGCTCCAGCTGGGGGCGATGAGCTCGGGGAGCGGCTCGTCGATGGCGACGAGGAAGCGCAGCTGCTTGCTGATGGGGCGGCGGCGCGCGTCGATGCTCTCCTTGAGCAGTCGTATATCCTGTACGCGGCGGGGGGGGAGCCCGAGCTTGCCTGCGATGGCTTTGATCTGGGCGCCTCGGCTGTCAGCCTTCTTGAGCGGGAGGTGGATGTCGACGGTCTCAATCATGGGATGTAGAAGTGGAAAGAGGGGTATTCAAGATGCAGAAATCAGCTCTCGAGCTCATGCGCCATGCTGTGGGCGGGTGAGGCGCATTTCGTCTCGGCGACGATGACGGCGGGGATGCCGGCCACGGTCTTGTGCGCGGGCACGTCGTCGAGGACGACGGAGGAGGCGGCGACCTTCGCACACTCTCCTACGACCACGCGGCCGAGCACCTTGGCACCAGCTCCCAGTAGCACGCCTGAGCGCACGACGGGGTGGCGGGCGTCGCCCTTCTCCTTGCCCGTGCCGCCGAGGGTGACGGCATGGAGGATGGAGACATCATTCTCGATGATGGCTGTCTCACCGATGACGCAGCCTGTGCCGTGGTCGAGCATGATGCCGCAGCCCATGCGGGCCGCGGGGTGGATGTCGACGCTGAAGATCTCTGAGCAGATGCTCTGGAGCATCAGCGCGAGCATGCGGCGCCCATGATTCCAGAGGACGTGCGCGATGCGGTGCAGTGAGATCGCGTGGAATCCCTTGTAGAAGAGCAGCGGCTCTAGGTGGCTACGGCAGGCGGCGTCGCGCTCCATGTAGGCGCGCAGGTCCAGCGCGATGGCTTGGAGCGCGTATGTATCGGATTGGAGCACACGCCAGAAGAGCGGCTCGAGCTCCTCGCGCTTCATATCGCGGCGCGAGATCTTGCGCGCGAGGCGTATCGCCATCCCATGGGCGAAGTCGTCGCGCATGTAGATGATGTCATCGAGTAGGGGGCGCAGGATGCGCTCCTCCTCATAGACGGGATGCGCCTCTGCCTGCAGGCACTCCCAGAGGGCTGCTGCATGATCACCGCGGGGGCAGCCCATATGCTCAGGTCGGTATAGATCACTCATGAGTGGAGAGGATAGTGCAAATAGGAATGGGTGGGGTGGGGGGGAGATGCTAGGGGAGGTGCTAGGATAATCTTGCGCTGGCGATGAGCTCAGGCGAGGCAATCATCAATCATCTCGTCGAGCTTGAAGGTCAGCTCACAGAGTGCCTCGCGCGCGCTGGACTCGGGCAGCTCCCAGAGCAGGTCGCGCACCTCGGCGTTGCGCTGCTTTGCATCGCGGCTGGAGCTCAGCATGGCCTCGCGGAAGGCGTCTGTGGCGCGTAGGCGCGTGAGCTCGATCTCCTCGTGTGCCTCCACCTGGCGGCGCATGTAGGCGACGAGCTGCTCATCATCCGACTCCATCATGTAGAAGAAGGGCAGCGTGAGCTTCCCCTTGGTCGCGTCCGTGCCTAGCGTCTTGCCCGCGTCCGCCTCCTTGCCCGAGAGGTCGAGGATGTCGTCGTAAATTTGGTAGGAGATGCCGAGTAGCATCCCGATGCGCTCGAGCTGCTCGACCTTCTGCTCGGGCAGGCCTTGGAGCATGGCGGCTCCCTTGGTCGCGGCGGCGAAGAGCGTGGCGGTCTTCTTGCGTATGAGCTCGTAGTACTCGTCGCGCGTCATCTTCGCATCCCAGATACGGGCACTCTGCTGGAGCTCGCCTTCGCAGAGGTCGCGCACGGTGATCGCCATGTGGCGGCAGAACTCGAGGTTGCCAATCTCGGTGCCCAGCACCATCGCCTGCGCGAGTAGTACGTCGCCGAGGAGGACGGCGAGATTGTTCCCCCAGAGCTTGTTGGCCGTCGGGCGGTCGCGGCGTGTGTCTGCCTTGTCCAGCACATCATCGTGGACGAGAGACGCGATGTGGGTCACCTCCAGTAGCGCGGCAAAGCGCAGGTGCTCGGGGCGTATGCCGCCTGTCGCGTAGGCGGTGAGCAGCACGAGACCGGGGCGCAGCATCTTGCCCTGCGCCTTGCAGATCTCAGCGGCGTAGGGGCGCACAGAGTCGTCTAGCCCCTCGATGAGCTCTTCAATGAGAGTTTTGACTTGGAGCAACTCCTTCTTGATGAGGTGGCGTTGCTCGTTTTTTTGACGCAGTTTGCTAAAGGAAAATAGGCTCATCTGAGGGAGTGCTCCTAGACACAGGAGGCTGTCAGAGCATAGCAGATGAGGCGTGCAATAGCAATACTTTTGTGGCAGATGCGGAGTGGCACTAGCGGCGGGCTCGTCAGAGCTCTGTCGCAGGCGTCGGGGGTATGATTCTGAAGCCAGCCGCGAGGATAAAGCGTAGCGTCTCTTGGGAGGTGATGCGGTCGTAGTCCTTTTCTCGCTCGCTGAGCTGGTCGTAGGGGATGAGGCCAGGGTGGGTGAGCAGCTCGTCGTTGCGCTGCTCGCCGTAGACCCAGCCATCGGAGAGCCTCGCCTCCATCCAGGTCTCATGGACGCGCTCGGCCATCAGCTCAGCGAGCTCGAGTAGCTCGGGGGACAGGGCGGGGGCGGCAGGTGAAGCGGGGGCTGATGCGGGGTGATCGGGAGTCGATGGGGAGGTGCTCGTCATAGTGGCTATCCTAGCACAGGGCATGCCCACAAAGCAATCTTTTGCTGCGTGGAGCCTATTCTGAGTACTCGTACTCGGAATAATCAAGTACGCAGGTCGTGTTTACCTCATTCACTACTGCCAGCGTGATGATGAGCATGTTTCCTAGCCTAGGGTGGGCGCGTGATGGAAAATCTTGGGCTATCCCCTAGGGGTGATTTTTTGTCAGACAGTACACGCTCTTTTACGCTTCTCTTTAGGGGATCTTGCAAAATTAGCAGCTTCGGATTTTGCTGGCAGTTTGGATGAGAATTTGCGGCGTTTGGGCGCGCATAGCGAGCTATGTAAGCCCAAAAAGCTGCGAATTCTCGCCAAAATGCAGCAAAAGACGTGCTGTGACGCTCATTTTCTAAATCTGCAATTTCACAAAACTAATTTTGCAAGGTCCCCTTTAGTAGCACCTCTTTAGTAGCCTGAAAAAAGGGCTTGCCAACGAGCGACTATTTGATAAACTAAGATTACTCTCAACTTACCTCATCCTCCAAACTTTATTTATCTAGCTATCTTTCTGCCAAGGGGAAGTGCTTCGCAGAATCAGTTCATATGCTCATCAATAACGTTATTGAGATTGCTATTATGTTGGTAAAAAGAAATAAATACACAAGTAACCAAACGCTCTGCACTGGCGCTAGCTCTCACGTGCGTCTTGTTGGGACGAGGCTGCAAGAGCTGGCTTCTACCATGCTAGGCATCTATGGCGAGGGCGATGTCATGGCCGCTCGAGGTGCCCTGAGCGTTGCAGAACCTTCTCTCGGTGACGGTGAAGCGTATGTTTCTCATCCAGAATCACCTCTCAAAAAATCGCTCGTTCTAGATGCCCTCCTCTCAGAGCGAGCAGCTATGGGTCTGGACTGTAGTGCATGGGAAATGGTCTCCTCCTAAAAAGAATATAACTTATGATGAATATCTTAACTCTGGGTCACTCAGGTGCAGGAAAGACGACGTTCCTGCTAGCACTCTACGCCCAGCTGATCCACTCGTATGATGGTTTTTCCATCGAGCATGACGCGTCGGAGCTGTATCGAGCCGAGGAGCTGGCGAGACTGATCGGCTATTTAAAGCGAGGACATTATCCCGAGCCTAGTAATCTATCTTTGGATTACAAGTTCCACCTGTGCAAGCGAATCAACAACAGAGATAGGCGCCTGAGCTTCACGCTTTACGACTACAGAGGAGGTGCTCTCAGCGAGAGAAGCACCGAGAGCCCAGATGTCGGTGAGCTCCATCAGAGGATCTCCAATGCAGATGCTGTGATTGCGATATTGGATGGTGAGGCTCTGATGCAGAATCTCAGCATTCATAATCGTCATTTTGATCGACTGCTCCACCATATTCATTCTGCTATTTGTCAGAATAAGAATAAAAATCGCTGGCTGCCTGTTTCATTTGTTGTCACAAAAGGCGACAAATACGGACTCGAGGAGCTCCTTACATCGGAGGGGTTTATGTATTTTAAGCGTGGCATCATGAGCAATATTGTTTGTAGCGATTATGTGAAATCGTGCTACACCGTTACCAAGGTGAACTCGCAGCAAAATGAGAATACGGCTCTGCCTCTACTCTTTTCCATTCTCCATTCGATATCGAGATATTCAGATAAAATCGTAAATCGCTATGAAGAGGATAGAGCTCAGATGGGCTTGTCCGAGCGCTTATTTGAATGGCTCTCTAGGGATAAAAAGACTGCTATTACAAGGTCGCTGCACAATCTAGCGATCATGCAGCATCAGCTTAGCTCTCAGCTCAAAAAAGCCGTGGCTGAGGGGCAGGTTATCGAGTTTTAATACATTAATTTACATTTATATTATGGATACGATTACAATGATAGGCTTCTCAGGATCTGGCAAGACATGCTTTCTCTATGCGATGTACCACTATATGCTGAATGGGAGCGTTGGCATAAATATTACATCAACTGATCACAATGCTAATCTAGATTTAGCAGTCGGATGGAGCGATATTTCTACGGGGAGATATTGGCCTCTAGGGACGAATGAAACGCGATTTTATGACTTTACCATGATGTATCATCAGAGGTCACTTGCTACGTTCAAATGGTGTGATTATCGAGGTGGTATTTTGAGCGAGCGCATGGAGGGTAATCAAGAAGTTCCGGAATTTCATCAGCGCATACTCGAATCCGACGCAATTATCCTTTGCGTCGGCGCAGAGACAATACTCGATGTCTATCATAAGGGAGAAAGCGCGTCCGATTATCAATTTCAAATTTTTAACTTTTTGATAACCAATTATGCAATTCAGCAAACAAAACGCATTCCCATCTCAATCGTATTGACAAAGTCGGATCTCTACAGCCCTGAGGAGGAAAAGATTTCTTATGAAATCATCCGAAACAAGCTCGGTCCTCTATTTCAAATCGGTGCCAATTGGGAGGTGACCATCATCGCTGCGAGGTTAGGAAAGGAGCTAGGGCATGATCATGCGAATAAAATCATTGGAATTATCGAGCCCTATAACGTTCATCTTCCTGTGTTGTGCTTTCTAAATGTCTTAATAAATAAAAAGTTGAGAGAGGTTGAGGAGAGATTGAAAGATTACAATTATGATATGCAGCGCTGGAAAAATACGGAGCTGAATTGGATACAGAGAGCGGTTCGATTCCTTATCGATCTCTTTACTAGTCAAGAGCAGATGGAGCAGTCAGAACAGGTGAAATATACACGTCAGTCAGATGAGCAGCTGATGCATGGGTTGAAGCAATGCTCGAAGCAGATGGTAAAACAAGTAGCTAGTGGTTCTATTTTATATTTGAATGGAATAAAAATAAAGTGATGAAGTACTACCCTTACATTTTTGGCAGGACGCTCCACAGAGATTTTGGTGTTCTCGCTGCCCCTTCTTTTATAGTGAATGATCAGCACCAAACCAGCGTGCTGCGCTCTTTTGTCTCTGAGGTGATCAACACAGATATCTCTACGAATGGTAGCATTCTAAGTCCACGCTATGCTTTCATCCGTTTGCGTGGCATATCTCAGCGTGATGGGAGTAGTGTGAATTATGCTCTGTTTGGCATAGGTGCTATGAATAGCAGCTTCTTGAGCGATGAGAGTATGCACCATGATTCATTCGGCCGTCCTATCCGCTCTTTTGTTGGGATGATATTTGATGTTAATCAGCTGTATGATCAGTCCAGCATGGTCTCTAGCATAAAGTTCTTTGAGAGCATTTTTAAGAAATGGGTGGCTCCGAATTGGAACAGAATGTCGAGACCAGCTAGCATCTCGTGCCTCGATGCAGAGGAGCTTTGTATTGATAAGTATGAAACAGTGAGGCTGAGCCCGAAGGTGTATTTTAACCAGCTGATGACAGATTGTCAATTTTTCGACAGACGTATCAGAGTTGAGGATTTGATTGCTACGATGCCATTTTGTGAGACTAGTTTTGTTACTGGTCTCAATGTAGAGTCGCATATCCTCAAAGCAAGTGCTACACCAGCTTTGTCTGAATCACGTATATGTAATGTGATTTGCGCTGATACTCAACAAGGGCACGAGATGATCTTGTATCCAGAAAATGCTTCCTCATGTGTTGATAGCCCTCCCGTTGATGATGATGAGCTAGGGCGCACTCCTCGTGAGCTTAGGCTGATTGGTCGATTCTCTGAATATATAAAAAATCAAATTCGCTCAAAGCTGAACCCAGACGTAGCAGCTGCGCCTCCTGCTGCGCCTGAAAATCGAGTGCTAGCTCGTGCGGCAGATCGTGTGGTGCTAAATCCTTATGTACCGGTTCCTTCGTGGGCGTCATCTCTTTTGATAAATGGAGGATGTTCTGATCCGCAAGGAGAGCAAGGAGAGCAAGGAGAGCAAGGAGAGCAAGGAGAGCAAGGAGAGCAAGGAGTGCAAGGAG
>CAYJID010000064.1:0-10697 GCA_964370135.1 uncultured Akkermansia sp.
TGTGTCGCTGCCATGTCATGCTACCGTGTGCGTGCTACTACGCTCCGAGCTGCCCACCGAGCGCTTGCAGCATCTCGGGCGGGATAGCTCCTGCCATCGCCTCACCTCCCGCTGCTGCCTCCGCGGGCGCGGCCTGTGCCTGCGCCTGCTCCTCCCTCTCACGTCTCATCCGCTTGAGCTCTCTCTCCGATCTCAGCACGCCTTCCGGTACTCCGTCCATGCGCGCCGCCATACGAAAGCTCCTATCCAGATCAATATGATCCACGAGCTGAGCGTCCAGCTGACTCATGTTCTGCAGTCGCATGAGTGCTTTTTCCATGCCTTCCGACTGGATGCGTCTCATGATCATCGCCACACGTCCCTGATAGACGACGCGCGGCATGTCAATTTTCATCTCCCCTTTCCCATCCGCTTTCATCAGACTCTGCGGTGGTTTCGGGAATTTCCCCAGTCGGAACAACGTAGAAAAAATACGCTCCATCATCGGCTGACAGTCCGTGGCAAATAGTGTAAAGGACGGCGAGAAGAGCATCACGCGCTCATTCTCCCTCGCGTAGATTTCCGCCGCGGTCATCTGCTGCTTATTCGCCTGCCAGAGTTCCAGCATAGGCACAAAGAACGCACGCGAGATAGCATCCTGCTTCTGCTTCAGTCTATCCATCCCGACGTCATAGCGACCCTGTGTCGCCCACTCCCTCGGGAATCCCAACGCCGCGCTCTCCGCGTTAATCAGCGTACGTCCACCCGCTCTCAGGTCGACTTCTCCCACTTGATTGGCGAGTTCCAAGATGCGAGGGAAGGCGGCTACCTCCCCCAGCATGTCCAAGATGCGGTTCAAAAATTGCGTCTGCTTGATATCAGGATACACCAGACGCGCGGGCGCGATGCCATAGGGGCCTTGCCCCCATTTCAGAAAGCGTGTAACCATGTAGGGGAACTCCCTATACCCGCTCTCCTCCACGATGTGGTCATCCTCCATGCAGTAGTAGATGCTCTCATAGGGCATGTGCTTCGCACTCGCACGCCCACGATCACGCTGCGCGCGCTGCCGCACCATATGCAGGAATCGCAGCGAGCTATCCAGCGCACGGCTCGGGTCTTTCAAGAGTTGCTTCGCGCGCTCTCCGAGGTTCTTTTCCCCAAATTGATGCGCGGCTTGGCTCGCATTCAGAGTGAACTCTCGTATATACACGCTCAAGCTGCCGTCATCCTGATAGCCACAGACGAATTCCCCGCAGGGGACGTGGCGGAAGTGCAGGCGTCCTTGCTTGTTGTGCCCGCAGAACAAGCTGCCCGTGCCCAGCCCGACACGGTCGAGGAAGCACTCATGCAGCTCGGTATAGAAATTGCTCAGTGCCAGCTCATGATTCGCGATCTCGGAGCATTTCTGGTACCACGATTCCGCCTCATCCTTGGGCTCAGGATCAGGACATGACCATTTGAACCAGAGTTCATTGCTAGGCGTGATGTAGCTCATATGCCCACTCGCGAGCTTCTGGCAGGCCTCGACCGCCGTCGTGTCATAGAGCTTGTGCGTGTTATCAGGCACAACGCTCTCGTCCACAAGGCGGCTGGGCAGGACGTATTCGCGTAGCTCATCCCACCAGCTCTCCCAAGGGGCGCGCTGCCCCTTGAGGTTCTGATAGATGCTCAGGATTGGATGTGTTTTACTCATCGCGTGTCATCTCGTATCAGCTTTAGCCTAGCTTTGCGCCGCCACCGCCTGTGGTGCTCGGCGCGCTGTTCTGCTGCTGTCCTGCTTGGATGGTGGAGATCAGTCCCTTGCGCTTCGCACTGAGGGCGTCGTATTGGTTTTGCGTATCGGCTTCTGAGGTCTCGGTGATGGTGACGGTGGGGGGCGGTGCTGCTGGGGGAGCAGCGGGGGCTTCTGGTTGCATGAATCCCATGTTGAGGGTGTTTTCTATGGATGGTGGGTTGGGGTGATGAGGTGGGGTGCCTCGCGAGATGAAGCGCGTCCATGAGAGCCGGTGGAGGCGCGGACCTCGGCGTCCGCGTTGGAAGCAGAGGTGCTCGAGCGGCTCTAGTGCGCCTCCGAGCTGGCTTGCGAGCGGGAGAGAGCCCACCAGCAGATGGACATACCACGAATCAGAGCGCGGTGGGCTGCTCTCCAGCTCTAGCCACTCTCCAGGGCAGTCGAGGGAGACGGGCTTCATCAGAGCGACGAGTTGCGGGTGCCAGACGATGACGGCGCGGTGGTTCGCCGCCAGCGCGACGAGGTCGTCGGCGAGGCAGCGTCCCTGTGCCGCGTAGTAGTGTCGGGCGTCTTGTCGGGCATCTCGGCTCATGGGGGAAAGCATAGGCGAGTTTTTTGCATTTGGCGAGCTTGCTTGTGGTCGATGCTCAGTGTGTCGGCTCGGGCATACTGCTTTTCTCCTCTATGCTTTATTGCATGCTCATGCCTTTTGTGACAGGCTAGGGCAGCTCCTAGCTAGGAGTATCACACATGCCTCTTTCTCTCATCCACCATCCCATGATATGTTAACCGTCACCTCCCCGCTAGATATTTGCAATCTAGCTCTCGCCAAGCTAGGCGAGTCTCCCATCCCTGCCATTGATGCGAATGGTAGTCCCGCCGCGCGTCAGTGCTACCTCCATTACCAGCCCACACGTCGCGAGCTGCTCTGCGCGCATCGCTGGAGCTTTGCCGAGCAGATTGCTCATGTAGAGGGCTACACCTCCTCGGGCGGACTGCCCGGTGAGCTAGAGACCTACAAGTCGCACAGCCTGCCTGCTGATTGCCTACGTGTGCTCAGTGTGAATGTCCCTCGCTGGATCTTGCGCGGGCGCAATATCTATGCGACACAGAGTCCTATCAGATTGATTTATATCGCGGACTGTGAAGTCGTCGGTGATTTTGAGCCGCTCTTCATTGAGGCTCTCGCGACGCGTCTCGCCTACAAGATGTGTACGGCGCTGACGAGCAGCAGCACGCTCAAGCAGAGCCTCGCGGAGGAGTACTCCCGCGTCGCGCTGCCGAATGCGGCTCATTTCAACGCGGTGCAGAATCGCTCCAACGACATGCACCCGCTCTACCGCATGTGGAAGTCGCGCGGCGGGGACGGCGAGTTTGATTTTTGATACCTCAAGATTATGAAAGCTATCGACTTTGCCACCCATCTCCTACGTCGCCTCGATGAGAGCGAGCTCTCGGGAGCAGAGCAGCGCGTGATGCTCGCCATCGCACGCGGCTCTAGCCTCTGCCGCGACCTCGCGCAGCACACGGGGCTCAACTCCTACTGCTGTAAAACCGCCCTCCAACGGCTCGAAAAAATCGACTTCATCCGCCGTGTCAAGGGCAAGAAATACAGCCAATACTTCCTCAGCCAGCTCGGAGAGATCCACATCCGCACTCTTCTCTCCTTCATCCCCTTTCAGCATGAATAAGCTCCTCTCACCAGCGGTACGTGATGCGCGCGCCCAATGAAAAAAAAGCATCTCTCTATCAGCGAAAAGCGCGACTGGCTCGCCTCGGTCTTCCGCGATGAGTCGGGCGAGATCTCGCAAAACGAAAAATTCAAAGCTCTCGTCGAGGATACAAAACTCGCCGAGCTCATGGAGGAAAAGGACGCGAGCAAGAATGCGAACAAGGCTGCGGCCGATGATTTCTCACTCTTCGAGCACCTTCCTCTGCCACTGGATCATGCGCAGCCGCCCAAGCCGCCTCGCAAGCGCAAGCCCAGCAGCTAGCCTACCCACACACACAGCCCAAGCAGCCCTCCAAGGCCGCTTGGGCTGTTTTGCAAAGCCGCGCATACGATAGGAACATATTTCGTAAAAATCAATTTCGTTAGACACTGAATACTTGCGCATTTGAGCTCCTAAATTCTCACAATGTATAATTATTAGAAAAACTGTCTTAATAATCGAGAAACTCTTGATTATGAGAGTGAAAAATGCTAACATAATCCCATACTTGTAACTACCCTTACAATTACCCTGATGAGAACGAGTATCATTTTAACAAGCCTGATCGCCACACCATCCCACGTGCAGGCGGAGACGCCGCCGACCTCTTTTGTCTACGGTCCTGACACAACGCCTCTCGAGAAAAGCTATCAAGAGTACAATCTGGCTAATAGACCCGAGGATATCCCTCTTGATGAGGTCATCGAGGTCACCATCTCGGGTAGCTCAGACGGCTCGACCATCGTGGATGGCGCGCATCAATGGTCGGGATATCAAGTCATGGGGAGCTCGGTGCAACTCAACAACGTGAAATTCATCGTTGAGAACATTGCCGCGTTCAATAACTTCTCCGACACACCCGACGGTGTGGCAAAGAGCATGGATGGTGGCTCTGTGTTCAAGCTCTTCAATGGCGGCAGTATCGAGTTCGTCGGCTATGACAAGGATAATCGACTCCAATTCAACAACGGAAAGGCGACCGCCGATGGCGCTACCGCCGCAGGCAGCGCGATCTGGGTCGAGGCATCGGGGCAGATAGGCGACATCTATGCTGACTTTAGCAACAATATCATCACGCCCAATCCCCCGACAGCGACCACGAGCTACTCGCGAGGTGGCGCCATCAGCATCAGTCGATGGACAACTGCCCCAGAGGATTCCCCCTTGTCCATAGGCAATATCTATGGTCATTTTACTGGGAACCAAGCAGAATACGGTGGTGCTATCTACATAGGCCCCGAAGCCGTGGTTGGAGACATCGGAGGCTCGTTCACCAACAACGCCGCGAAGGTGGAGCTAGGGCAGAGCGCGACAGGCGGAGCAGGTGGAGGTGCGCTGCGCCTCTACCTAGGCAGCGTAGGCAATATATCAGCCACATTCACAGGCAACTATAGCCACGTCACAGAGAATGGTCTGGGCACCAGTGGTGCGAGCACCTCCTCGGGGGGTGCTATCGCGATGCATGGTAGTACCTTCACCGATGGGAACCATGGCAAATTCACCGGCTCCTTCGTGGACAACATCGCCTTCTCCCAGCACGCCATCGGTCGCGGTGGAGCCATAAGCCTGACTGAGCAGAGCGAGGGGTCAAAATTCAGTATCATTGATGCCGATTTTATTGGCAATATAGCAGCGACAAACACGGCCAATGCGAGCAACGCCCGAGGGGGTGCGATCTACATCGAGAACTGGTTTGACCTCAGCGTCACAGCACAGAGCAAAGACATACTCATCTCGGGGAACTATGAAGCGTGGGACGCCACATTCGTCGAGAATGAGGATGGGAGCGTGGGCGTGAACACAGACAATATCAAATTCAACGCCTTTTATGCGCTCAATAGCAACATCACCTTCAACGCAGAGGGGGCGCATACCATCACACTCAATGACAGCATCACAGGAGTAGGCTCGAGCAACATCATCGTGAATGCGACCTCCTCAGCGCAATACGACGTGATGATCAATGCAGAAATCATCAATACCGACGTGGACGTCCAGCAAGGCGGGCTGAAGCTAGGCACGACGACGCATCAGTATACGGACAAGTCCAAAACCGTGCAAGAAGCACGCGTGAGCGCCTACCTGCAAAACAGCTCGTTGAACGTAGGCGCGGCGGGCACCGTCAACACACGAGCAGACTACTTTGCAGACGCAACCACGATCACGAACATAGGCAACATCGAGTTCACAGGGGGCACACTGGCGCGTGGTATTAATATCGGAGGTGAGCTGGCGGGGAACTTGTATATCCAAGGCGACACAGCAATCGTGGGCACATCTGGTAATACGCTGGGCACAGAGCTCAACTCGGAGAGAATCTATATTGATGCGCACCTCTCCTTGAATGACCTTGTCACCTCGCATGCGGACACACTCATCTATAGGGCGGATACGATGCATGGGCTCAATGGGGAGACGCAAGTCACGCTGAATGCGGAATCTGTGTTTGAGTTTAACACCATTGAGATGCATATAGGCTATGCGGAATACAGCCATTACTATGACCTGATCATCAGTGATGGACATGGTGATATCGTCGTGGATGGAAGCTATGAAATTGAGTTTTATCTAGCTGGGGCGTTGTTGAATAAGGATCAATATATCACGGAGACATTGGCGGATGGGGGCTTGCGTGTGCGGTTTATCCCTGAGCCGTCGAGCGTGACACTTAGCTTGCTGGCACTTACGGCCTTGATCGCGCGGCGGCGGCGCGGGATGAGGGCGTAGCGCCGCGCCAAGAACAAGCAGAATCCACATGGAATAGATGCGGAGCATCTTGGATTCTTAAGGTCTAGACCTTAAGCGATCGTCTGGGAATCGTTTCCCAGTGGGGTGAAGGGGCTAGCCCCTTCGGGCGCACCGCAGGTGTGCGCCCACGGTAGTGAGGAGGCGATAGCCTCCGCAGGGCGTCAGTGCAGCTCAATATCTCACGCCCGCGCGGCAAACCCTGCACGGTGTCAACGCCGCCAACTGACGCCCCCGTCCACCCCGCGCGCGAAGCGCGCCGCTTATCTACCGTCGCAAACGCGAAGCGTCCCAGCCCAATCCAATCCCAGCCCCCAGCCCCCACCCCCGCGCGTTTTTTCTTGCCACACCCGCACGGACAACATAGAATACAAGCACCATGAATAGACTCGAAGGTAGAACCGCCATCGTAACAGGAGCTGGCCGCGGCATCGGTCAAGCTGTCGCCGAGCGCTTTGCTCAAGAAGGAGCCAAAGTCATCCTCATCTCCCGCAACCCCGCCTCCTGTGGCGGCGCCGCCGAGGCCATCAACGCCCAGTACCCCGATAGCTGCGTCGCCTACCCCTGCGACGTCGCCGACGCGGCAGCCGTTGATGCCTGCGTGAAATCCATCCTCGCCGAGTACCCCACCATCGACATCCTCGTCAACAACGCGGGTATCACGAAGGACGGTCTGCTCATGCGCATGAAGGAAGCCGACTGGGACGCTGTCATGGACACGAATCTCAAGAGCGTCTTCCTCTTTGTCAAGGCACTCATGCGCACCATCTCCAAGAGCCCCGCAGGCCGCATCATCAACATGGGCTCCGTCGTCGGTGTCACGGGCAACCTCGGTCAGTCGAACTACGCCGCGTCGAAGGCTGGTCTCATCGGCTTCACGAAGTCCATTGCTCAAGAACTCGCCTCGCGCAAGGTCGCTTGCAACGTCATCGCCCCTGGTTTCATCGCTACAGAGATGACCGACGCTATCCCTGAGCAGGCACGCGACGCCATCCTCGCACGTATTCCTATGAAGGACATGGGACGCCCTGAGGACATCGCTAGCTGCGCGGCCTACCTCGCTTCTGATGAGGGACGCTACATGACAGGGCAGGTGCTCGTCTGTGACGGCGGCATGTGCATGTGATTTGTCTGAGTTATTTTTCTTCTGCCTCCTTCCTGCGTTGTGTGGGGAGGGGGTGTTTTTTTTGCTGGCTGGACGCTTCGCGTTTGCGACGGTAGATAAGAGGCGCGCTTCGCGCGCGGGATTGACGGGGGCGTCAGTTGGCGGCGTTGACACGATGCAGGGTTTGCCACGCGGGCGTGTGTTGATATATCTAAACTGACGCCCGTCGGAGGCTATCGCCTCCTTGTTGCCTGTGGGCGCACACCTGCGGTGCGCCCGAAGGGGCTAGCCCCTTCACCCCACTGGCGAACGATCGCCAGAGATCGCTTAAGGTCTATCCTCAGAGTTTTCGCTGCGCGAAAACCGTCCAAGAAGTGTCTTGGACTCTCTTCGTCTCATGTTGACATGCAACATGCCTTAAGAATCCAAGATGCTTCGCATCTTATTTTTATGACACCGCTTTTCTCACTAGATAACTGTGAACCATCGCGTATTTTTTGCCGCGGGGGACAATTTATCCTTGCAATCTGTGCCAAATCCCCTATTATAATAACGTCTTTGATGCACCACAGAGTGCCTCCTTGAGCCCGCGCGTCTCTCCCTTGTGCGGTCGGTCTGACACCCGCACCCCGTTGCACCCCGCTCAGATCATCTTGCTCTTTCCAAGTGCAATGAATCTTCTCCCTTGAGCCTCGTTCTCATCCTCATTGCCCAAGAGCTCCCCATTTCCTCATCCAGAAGAAGTACGTGAACTTACTATCGAGCCACCCCGCTCTTACACAACGCCCTCTCTAACAGCGATAATTCATCACCGCCTCCCCCTCCCTTCAAACACATCTCCCCCTCCCACCATGGCAGGTCACAACAAATGGTCCAAAATTAAGTTCACCAAAGCCATCGCCGACGCGAAAAAAGGCAAGGTATTCGCCCGTTTCTCCCACGAAATCACCCTCGCAGCCAAGAGCGGCGGCGGCGATCCCGATACCAACCCACGCCTCCGTGTCGCCATCGAAGGCGCCAAGGCTTCCTCGATGCCCAAAGATAACATCGAGCGCGCCATCAAAAAAGGCACCGGCGACCTCCAAGGCAATACCATCCAAGAAATCACTTACGAAGGCTACGGTCCCGAAGGCACCGCTTTCATCGTCGAGATGGCCACAGATAATACGAATCGCAGCTCCTCTGATCTGCGTACGATCTTTGGCAAAAATGGCGGCAATCTCGGCACCCCTGGCTCTGTCTCCTATCAATTTGACCGCAAAGGCGAGCTGCGCTTCATCGCACCCCAGCTCGATGAAGACGCCATCATGGAGCTCGCCATGGACAGCGGTGCAGAGGAATTCCTCACCGGCGATCAAGACGGTGAGTGGATCCTGCTCTGCGGTCCCACCGACATGCCCGAGGTCTCCCAGGCTCTCCACGCCGCAGGATACAATCTCACCGGCATGAAGCTCATCTCCGTCGCCCAGAATCCCACCATGATCAGCGACGTCAATATCGCGCGCAAAGTCATCAAGCTCTATGAGCTCCTTGATGACTATGATGATACGCTCAATGTCTTTAGCAATTTTGAAATCGCCGAAGATATCCTAGACCAGATTTAGGACACCGCACGAGGTAGGTGGACGCCACCCCTCTCGTGAGCCTCCACCACCCTCCCTCTATCCCCCCGTTCCCCTTTTACATGAGTTCAACAGAACATGCGAACCCTTCTTCTCCTATCAAGAAGAAGTTCCCTCCGCGTCACCAAGCGCGCAAGCACAACGCCGCACCGGCACACGCCACGCGGCAGAAACCATCCTATAAACCCCACTCCGACGGCAAGCCGAGATTCAACAACGAAGAATCCAAGCCGCGGTTCCAAAAAAAACGCCCCTTCCTCAAAAAGAAACGAGAGGGTGAGAGCTCCGAAAAGACCCGCGCCTACGTCCCCATTGGAGAGCCCGAGCAGCTCACAGGCATCTTAGAAATCACTAACAAAGGCTTCGGCTTCGTCCGCACAGCGGAGAACAACTGGGCACCCTCCGAAGAAGCCGTCTACGTCTCACTCGACCTCATCAAGCAGTACAAACTGCGCCCCTTTGTCCAAATCAGCGGTATGGCTCAGAAATATGAGCGCGGTCACCAGATGACCACCATCGACGCCATCAATGGCGAAGATCCCGCCACCGCTGCCAGTGCTCCCCATTTTGAAGATCTCAAGGCCGTCAACCCCGATCACCGCCTCAGCTTTGAGACCACCCCCACGCGCTACACCACGCGTACCCTCGACCTCGTCGCCCCTGTCGCCCGCGGTCAGCGCGGTCTCATCGTCGCTCCTCCCCGCACGGGCAAGACGACACTGCTCATGGATATCGCGAGAGCCGTAGAGCACAACTACGAGGACGAGCTCCACCTCATCGTGCTGCTCGTCGACGAGCGCCCCGAGGAGGTCACAGAATTCCGCCGCGCACTGCCCCATGCTGAGATCTATGCCTCGAGCAATGATAGCCACGTGCGCGAGCACTGCCGCGTCGCTGAGATGAGCATCGAGCGTGCCAAGCGCCTCGTCGAGCAGGGCAAGCATGTCATCATGCTACTCGACTCCATCACACGCCTCGCTCGCGCCTACAACAACGCGGATCGCGGCAGCGGCCGCACGATGAGCGGCGGCCTCGACGCCCGCGCGCTGGAGATGCCACGCCGCCTCTTTGCCGCTGCGCGTAATACGCGCCAAGCAGGCTCGCTCACCATCCTCGCCACCGCGCTCATCGAGACGAATAGCCGCATGGATGACCTGATTTTCCAAGAATTCAAAGGCACGGGCAATATGGAGCTCGTCCTCAATCGTCGCATCGCCGAGATGTACATCTATCCCGCCGTCGACATTCTCAAGAGCGGCACACGCCGCGAGGAGCTCATCCTGCCAGAGTTCATGCTCTCGCGTGTGCATCTCATACGCCGCGCACTCGCAGGGCACAAGCCTATTGAGGCCATGGAGCGACTGCTCTTCTTTATGCAGAAGTCGCCGAACAATTCGCAAATGCTGCTCAATCTCAAGACGCGATAAGGCGTCGCCCCCATTGCTCTATCTGTTGTCGTTGAGGGGACATGTGGGAACGCATCCACTCAAAAGCATCATGCTTGCCCTTCCTTTTGCTGGGTGAAAATCTCATTTTCATTCAGCAAAAGGAAGTACGCAGGCCGCGTTTCCTGCATTAACTCCTGCCAAAGTAATAACTCCTGCCCCAAATAATAATTACACGCGCACGCATGCCGCGGTCACCTCATCGACTCCTGCCAGTGTCATCATGAGCCAAGATCGCAGGAGTAGAGTAGGGGAGGGCGGTGGTGCGCTCAGCGGGTTCTCCGCGCTGTATTGTCTATAGGGGACCTTGCAAAATTAGTTTTCAGAAATTGCTGATTTCGAAAATGAGTACCA
>CAYJID010000065.1:0-10648 GCA_964370135.1 uncultured Akkermansia sp.
GCTGCTTGCTGCCCACGTAGCGTCCTTGAGCATCATAATAATTGATACGCCCGCTGGACTCCTTCTTCGCGCGCCCCTGATTGCGACCCTGCGAATCATAAAAATGCATACCACCGCGCCCATCCGCCTCAGCCTTGCCCACATAGCGCCCCTGCCCATCAAAAAAGCGCATACCTCCGCGGCCATCAGGCTCACTCTTGCCCACATAGCGCCCCTGCGAGTCGTAATGCGTCTCCACGCCGCGCGAGTCCGTATTTGTCCGTCCCTGATAGCGCCCCGAGAGATCATAATGCGTCGCCTTGTTGCCCTCGCTATCCGTGCGCCCCTGATAGCGACCCTGCGCATCCGTACGCGTAGAGGCTGCCCCCTGAGAATGCATACAGAATACGGCAAGCACCAACAACAGTGAGTTAGAAAAAATCCTCATCCTCAGACCTCAGGTGGACGGACACCGACATAGACGCCCGCATTATTAATCACATACCACTTCCCATCGGGGTATTGCTTCACCCACGTCGCGCGGGGCGCATCAGCCCCCGAGCTCTGCAGCATTACACGCAGATAATCACTCTCCGGCCTCTGACTCGTGATACAAAGCTCATAATCATCAGCATCCATCGCATAGCCATTCTGAGGAGAACTCCCCTTCGCAAAGCTGCGAAAAATATGATGATAGCTCTCATCCTTCAGCCGCGAGACAAAGGTCTGATTGCTAGGCAGCCTATCCCAGCTCTCCCCCGCATGCATGATAGAGGCGAGCATCTGGCGCCCCTCATCACGCGTGCAGGGATTCATATAGCAAAACATCGCATCAAAAAACATCTTCAGCGCGCCTTCAGGCGTCGCCTGCGCTTGATGGGCGCGCGCAGCCCATGCGTTATCATCTAAGTCAGGCATGATGATCTATCGTGGGATAAGGGGTTGAATATGATTTTTAAAATAGGTGAATTCATCCTCGATACGAGAATCGAGCAGCTGCTGCGCCTCCTTGAATCGATGCTTCTCATGCGGGTAGAGCAGCATACGCTTCACCGTACACGCCCTCGCGCCAGACGCATCACGTGCCCAATCCTGCCTCTCAGCATCCCAGACAAAGGAATTCACAGTGATACTCAGCGCGACGCAGTCACCCTCATCGAGGTAATACTTCAGCACATACACGCGCTGCGTGACCTCGACCGTCGCGATGACGAGCACGGGTCTATCATAGACCGAGACGAGCTCATAGTGCGATTGCCCCGGCTGTGCGACATCCAGCTCGGTGATCTCACTCTTCGCCAGACAAGGCAAAGACGCGAATGCGAGCATCATCATGAGTATTTTCATAGACTATTCTATATGGTATTTGTAAACATGAGTTCGGAATGAAAGAAGAAAATAATTTATAACACAACACCAGCCGCAAAGACAAGAGAAAAATGAGCTTAGAGCACAATGTTCCCCCCCTTCGCGTCGGATAAAATTTGCTTGAATACTTTTTTAAAAAGCGTATAGTTCATGCTAACATTATTTGTCCACGATACCCCCTCACTCATAGCGTGGAGCAGGACGAATCACTCTCTTGATCTAGCCCCCACCATCACCATCTATCATGAACAGCACCACCCTCGCCCCCATCACCAGCATCGCCCAGCAGGCCCAAGCCATCCTCCGCCTGAAAGACAAGCCCGATGAGATCAACTACATCCAAGACCAGCTCCACGCCCTCACCAGCGAACGAACCTCCATCCTCATCTGCGGCGAGTTCAAACGCGGGAAATCCACCTTCATCAACGCGTTCTTAGAGCAGCAGCTCTGCCCGACCGACGTCGACATCGCCACCTCCGCCATCTCCATCATCAAGTACGGCGCGCGCGACAAAGTCACACGACAATACGGCGACATACACAAGCTCAAGAGCAAAACCTACGACTCACTCGACGCCATCGCCCACTACGCCACAGGCAGCACCGACGACACCGCAATACTCATCATCGAGACCCCCAACCCCAAGCTTCAGCATGGACTCATCCTCATCGACAGCCCTGGGCTCGGAGGCCTCGACCCGCGCCACGCCTTTCTGACCAACTACATCCTACCCAGCTGCCACATCGTCTTCTTCCTCACCGACTCGAGCGAGCCCATCACCGAGTCCGAAGCCCGCTACTATAGAGAGAAAATCTCGCGTCACGCCAGAGAATCAGCCATCATTATCAACAAATCTGACCTCTTCCGAGACAGCAGCGAGCGCGATCAATACATCGCCGACACGCTGCAGAAATGCGCCGATGCCAGCAGTCCCCCCACCGTAATTGCCCTCTCAGCGAGGCTCAAGCAACGCTACCTCACCACGGGGCGAGACGCACACTACCAGCAGTCCAACTTCGCCCCCCTCGAGCAGCTCATCGAGCGACTCGTCACCCAGCATCAGCGCAAGCACGTGACCACCCTATGCCATCACCTCATCCAGACCATGGAGGAGATGATCACCCCCATCCGCCTCCAGCTCGAGCAGATCAAGACCCCCGACCCCCAGATCATCCGCGAGCTCGAGCGCGAGATCGCCCAGTGCGAGCAATACAGAGACGAGCTCGACAGCCCCACTTCAGACATCACTCTGATGATCAAGTCAACCATCATCAACGCCAAAACCGACGCCAATGCCCTCTTAACCAGACAGAGCATCAAACTCCGCGCCGACACCCACGAGCTACTCGCGAGCGACCCCGCCTTCAGGAGCAGTGAAGGGACAATCCGCTCCCACCTCCAGAACCATCTCTGCGCAATCGCCTCCGAAATCGACCTCTGCCTCAGCCATGCCACCCGCGACATCCTCGCTCGCCTCCAGTGTAGCGAGATGCAGCCCTCCCCACAAATCGCGTTTAGCTGCGATCATCTACAAATCATCTACACGCGCAAGCCTCTCACGGCACACACGAACACCATGGTCAAATCCCTCGTCAGCGGCATCGGCATCGCCAGCGGCATCGGCACAGGCATACTAGCCACCTCCATCTTCGCCTTCCCCCTCATCATCCCCCTCGTTGCAGGAGTAGTACTAGCGGGGCATCAATTCCACAGCGCACGCCAGTCTGAGATCATCGCCACCCTCCAGCAGCAGGTTCGCGACCAGATGACCATAGCCACCACCGACCTCCAATCCTACATAGCGAGGCGCTATAGCGAGCTCGAGGATACCGTGCAGCGCGCCCTCAAAGAGAGCAACGACAGCACCCTCCAGCGCATGATCCATAACCAGGCACTCCTCAGCAATCTCGTCAGAGATACAGAAGAGCAAACCCGCAAAAAGCAGCAGCTCCTCACCACCGAGCTCCCCCCACTTGAGACCCTCGTCACCCAGTGCCAGCAGCTCATCACACGCATCTCCACCAGCTCATCCGACCTATGAACAACACCACCCACATAGAAAAGATCAATCACTGCATCCACCGCGCCCTCACCGAGCTCGCGGACAACGCCGAGCTCGACGCGCTGCACAAGGAATTCAGCCAGCTGCCCCGCCGCCTCAACGAGCCCATGCAGCTCGCCATCGTCGGCAGAATCAGCTCCGCAAAATCCAGCCTCGTCAACGCCATCCTCGGCGAGCCCGAGATCGTGCGCACCGGCAGCATGGAAGAGACGTGGAACGTCAGCTGGCTGAAATACGGCGACGCCAGCAGCGACATCCTCGTCCACTACAAAGACGGGCACCGCGAATCCGTCTCACGCAGCCGCTGGGCCACCTGGGCGAATAGAGCGCACAGCGACGAGCACGAGCAGCCGCGAGACCACATCTCCTACATCGAGATCACCTACCCCCACGACATCCTACGCAGCATCAACATCATCGACACCCCCGGCCTCGACTCCATCTATGGCAAAGACTCGCAGAACACCACCGACTTCCTCGCCCACGTACGCCCCGACGCCGTGCTGATGCTCTTCACCAAGAGCATCCACGAGGACACCCTTGGCATCATCAAGGACTTCCGCACGGGAATAGGCGCGAGCGTCTCGCCCATCAACGCCCTCGGCGTCATGACAAAGATCGACCACATCTGGGCATCAGACCCCAGCCTCAACCCGCTGCACAAGGCAAAGGAGATCTGCACACGCCTCATGCAGACGGAGTCTGTCCGCAACACCCTCTACGCCATCCAGCCGCTCTCACCCCTCATCGCCATCGGCAGCACACAGTTAGGTAAGCGCGAGCTCGCCGACCTCCGCGAGCTCAGCCAGATAGATCCCGATACATGGGACGACATGCTCGACTCCGAGATGAGCTTCACCGCCGATGCCCCAGACATCACCCTCTCCCCCTCGCGACGCGAGGCTCTGCGCGACATGATAGGGCGCTACGGCATCTCGCTACTCGTCAAGCATCTCCAGACAGCCCCTGAGAGCAGCCTCGAGCAGCTCCAACAGCTGCTGCGCGAGGCCAGCGGCTTCACCGCGTTCATGGACACCCTGCATGCCCACTTTCACAAGCGCGCCACACTCATCAAGAACTACAGCCGCCTCCACAGCCTCATGATACGCTGCCGCAGTCTGTACCAGCAGCTCGAGCTCGAGAGCAGCAACCCCGTCGCCACCGCCGCCGCGGTCAAGCTACGCCGCGTCATCAGATCCCTCGACGAGCTCATCCACTCACTGATGCCCCAGTACGAGCTCGTCGGCATCATGAAGCAAATCTATGAGACAAAGCTACTCGTCACCCCCGATGAGTTCGACGAGCTACGCCGCGTCAGCGGCGACTACGGCCACAGCTGCAGCATACGCCTCGGACTCAGCGGCATCAAGCAGCATCAGGCACTCATCGACACCGCGCTCGAGAGGATAGAGCACTGGAGGCTCTGCTACAACGCTGACGCCGACTTCGCCCCGCACAAGACCCCCTTCTACAAGCTCATCATCAAGCTCTACCACGAGCTACTCCGCGACATTGAATCCGCCATCTATCAGTACGAAACCTCCTCCCACTTCCTATTCAGCCCCTCATGATCCCCTTCATCAGCATCGACTTTGGCACCAGCTCCTGCGCTGTTGCCATCATCAGAGACAACACCCCCCTGCTCGTCGCCCCCCTCACCGCAGACGCAGCAGGCTCCCAGATATCGCCCACCACCGCCTTCGCCCCCCGAGATGGCGCGATCTGCGCCTGCCACCTCGCCGAGCTGCGCAAGGCGGAGGATCCCTCGCGCTACTTCAAGGAGTTCAAGCTCGACATGCGACTCGACACCCACGCCCACGCAGGCATCCCCTACGTCGATATCGTCACCGCCATCCTGCGCAATCTCAAGCTCGCAGGCGAGCACGCCCTAGGCGCACAGCAGCCCCTCAGCCACGTGCTGCTCACCATCCCCAGCATCTACCACAGCACAGAGGACCCGCGCAAGGAGGTCATGTACCACGCCGCACGAGCAGCAGGCTTTGAGCACATCGAGTTCCTCCGCGAATCCGAGGCCGCCGCCATCTACTACGACTACCTACTACCCGACAGTCAGCAGCAGGGACTCTCCCTCATCTATGATCTCGGAGGCGGCACCTTTGACCACACCCTCATCGAGCACAGAGGCGGCAGCTACCACCTACTCGGCACCGGAGAGCCCGTCATCCACGTGGGGGGGAAATACTTCACCAGCAAGATCATCCAGCGATACACCCAGCACATAGGCTACAGCCCCGCCCCCGATACACGCACGCGCTACGCGCAGCAGCACGCCATCAGCGCGCACTGTGAGTCGCTCAAGCGCCAGCTGAGCACCCAGCCCAGCGCCCGCACGCCAGATGGCTTTGAGATCACCCGCGAGGACTTTGAGCACGACATCGCGCCCGACATCCGCCGCACGATAGCAGCCTGCGACCAGCTGCTGAGCAGCACGGGGCGCTGCTGGGCAGATCTCGACCAGGTCCTACTCATCGGCGGCTCCTGCGCTATCCCAGCCATACAGCGCGCCCTGAGCGAGCACTGCCGTCAGCAGGGCTCACAGGCCGCCATCATCTGGCGCGAGCGCATGCGAGACCACGCCACATTCGACCCCCAATTCGCCGTCGCCCTCGGAGGCGCGCTCTATGGCAAGACCAAGTTCGCGCCCCGCCCCAGCATAGGCTACCTCCAATACGTCGAATGCGGACAGCTCAAGAACGCGCCCCTGAGCCTCGATACCAACACACTGGGCCGCGCGAGTGAGGGCAGCACACTGAGCATCCCCATCATCTGCACCACCCCTCCCGAGCGCAAGATGAGCCGCCTCCACTGCCAGATAGCAGTCACCTACGACTCCCATCAGAACTGCTACCACTACCAGCTCACCGACCTAGGATCCGCGAACGGCACCGCCCGCAACGGCGACATCATCCCCTACCACACCCCCCAGACACTACACAGCGGTGACACCATCACCATCGGAAATCACACACTCGAACTCTACTGCTAAGCCTATGAACACCATCCACATCAAGCCCCCCCTGCACTGCAGCGGCATCGGTCAGCGTGAGCACAACGAAGACAGCCTCTACCCCCGCCCTGGCGACGCGGATGAGCACAGCCGCCTCTTCCTCGTCTGCGACGGCGTCGGCGGCGGCGCACAGGGCGAGATCGCCAGCGCATGCGTCAGCGAGGCCTTTGCCGACTACTGGACATCCCACCCCGACGAGCCCGAGGCCAAGGAGAAGCTCTACCACGCCCTCGACCACGCCGTCACGCAGCTCTCCGCATGCGCCGACCAGCACGGCGGTAGCGACATGAGCACCACCGTCACCCTCGCCAGCATCAGTGAGCAGAGCATCCTCATCGCCCACATAGGCGATAGCCGCATCTACCACATCCGCCCCCAGCAGGGCATCCTCCACCGCTCCAAAGACCACACCTACGTCCAGGGCTGGATTGATGCCGGCATCATCAGCGAAGAAGAGGCGAAGACCCACCCGAAGAAAAACATCATCCTCCAAGCCGTCATCCCCCACCCCAGCGAGTACATCCTCGCCGACATCACGCAGCTCACCGACATCCAAGACGGCGACTACCTCCTACTCTGCACCGACGGCATCCTCGAGAGCCTCGACGACGCCACACTTCTCAGCACCCTCGCCCAAGAGGGCAGTGATGAGGACAAGATGCAGCACATCACCCAGCTCTGCCAGCAGCACTCACGGGACAACTACTCCGCCTACCTCATCCCCCTCACACTCGCCCCAGCCCCAGCCCTGGCCCCGGTTCCAGTTCCGGTTCCTGACGTCCCCCCCGCGACCATCGCCCCACACACTCCCGACGACAGCCCCGCACCCGACGACAGCGACAAGCAACCAGCCCACCCACCCCTCCCTCCCGCACCAGAGTCCACGCCCTCCCGCGCCATGTCCACCCAGCCAGACAGCCACACAGATAGCTCGCTACTCCTACTCTACATCCCCGTCGCCCTCCTCTCGCTCATAGCCGCGGGTAGCATCATGTTGATCAGCAAGATCAAGCAGAAGAAACCCTACCCACCAAAGCCCATCCCCGACTCCTCATCTCAGTGCATCCACGGCACACGCGCCGAGCACCTCCTACGCGCCCCAGAAAGCACCACCCACGCCCCCCAGTAATCACTCTCTTTTCCCAAACACCATGATTTCACCAGACACCATGCTCAATCAAATCATCTCTGGCTACACCCTCCTACGCCAAATCGGCGAAGGAGGTATGGGGCGCGTCTACTATGCAGAAAACACCATGGGACAAAAAGCCGCCGTCAAGGTCATCCACGAGAATCTGCGTTCCAACCACAACGACGTTCAGAGGCTCCGCCGTGAGATAGACGCCCTCGTCGCGCTTGAAAGCCACCCCAACATCGTCTCGATCAAGACCGCCATCTTTTCTACGGCATCTCCCGTCATCATCATGGAGTACCTCAACGGCGAGGACCTCTCCTCCTATATCAAGCGCACCCAGCTCCCCATCGACGACCCCACCCTAGTCGTCTGGGCATCTCAAATTCTCGACGCCCTCCAACATGCTCACGACAAAGGCATCATCCATCGTGATATCAAGCCCAACAACCTCTTCCTAACTATCATTAACACCAGACGTAGCATCATCAAGCTGCTCGATTTTGGCATTGCCAAGATCACGAGTGAGAGCAAGCATGCCTCTCAAGAAGAGACCCACCGCGATCGGCTCACCAAAACGAGTGCCATGCTCGGCACGGATAATTTCATGAGCCCTGAGCAGCAATTTGACCCCAAGCTCGTCACGCACCTCACCGACATCTACTCCTTTGGCAAAACGATCGAATTCCTCGCCACAGCTGGCGGCAATCCCACGATTGAGCCCTCCGACAAATGGGACCCCATCATCAGAAAATGCACCGAGCGCAACCCTAATCGACGCTTCCAAAGCTGCATCGAGATCCTCGAGGCACTCAACCTGCCCTTCTCGCCTCCTCCCATCATCACGCCCCCTCTAGACGACGGCTTTGAGTTCGACGACCTCTCCCCAGAGCAGCAAATTCAAGCCTACTGCGACAAATACGGCAGCGACATCTTCGATTTCATCATCGACGATGACGGGCACGTCAGAATTCAACGCTACTACGACCACCCTTCCCGCACCCATATCCAGATCCCCGACTTCGTCTACGGATTTAAGTGCGAGGCGGAAGATTACTGGTCAAGGAAAGCCATTTTCCCCGTGCTTCAGCACGTCCAATCTATCTCGCTGGGTAAAAGCATCCGTGACCTCAGCTCCATGTTTTTCAAGAGCGGCTCAGCTCAGCTCGACTTAAGCCACTGGAATACTTCCAACGTTACTGACATGCGCGCCATGTTTGAACAATCCAAACTCTCCAACGTCGGTGAATTAAGCCACTGGAATACTTCCAACGTTACTAACATGCGCTGCATGTTTAGTGAATCCCAACTCACCAACGTCGGTGAATTAAGCCTATGGAATACTTCCAACGTTACTGACATAGCAGGCATGTTCCAGCTAGCGCAACTCACCGACGTCGGTGAATTAAGCCTCTGGAATACTTCCAACGTTACTGATATGACAAGCATGTTTTACCAATCCCAACTCATCAACGTCGGAGATTTAAGCCTGTGGAATACCTCCAACGTGACTGAGATGGGTTGGATGTTTTACCGCTCCCAACTCACCAACGTCGGTGACTTAAGCCGGTGGAATACTTCTAACGTGACAAACATGCAATCCATGTTTTACTACTCCCAACTCTCCAACGTTGGAGACTTAAGCCAGTGGAATACTTCCAACGTGACATTCATGGGCGGGGTATTTGAGTGCTCCCAACTCGCCAACGTAGGAGACTTAACCCAGTGGAGTACTTCCAACGTGACAAGCATAGGCGGAATGTTTGAGCATTCCCCACTAAACTTTACTACCAAGCAGTCTGGATCTATCTACAAAATCATCAAACAATAACCACCACCCCACCATGATCAATCAAACCATATCCGGCTACATCCTCCTGCGCCACATAGGCGAGGGAGTCATGGGGCACGTCTACTATGCAGAAAACTCCTTGGGACACCATGCCGCCATCAAGGTCATACGCGAGGAGTATTGCCATGACGACAGGCTCATCGCGCGCTTCTACCGAGAGACGCAATCCCTCATCACACTACAGGGGCATCCCCACATCGTCTCCATCATCACCTCCTCTAGCCCCTCTGAGCCCCCTGCCATCATCATGGAGCACCTCATGGGCGAGGACCTCCTCTCCTACATCCAACGCACCCGCCAGCCCGTCGACGACGAGACGCTGCTCAACTGGCTCCCCCCAATCCTCTCTGCCCTCCAATATGCCCATGACAAAGGCATCATCCACCGCGATATCAAGCCCAGCAATCTCTTCTTAACCCAATTTGGCAGCATCAAAGTCCTCGACTTCAGCATGTCCAAGATCCTCGATGATCCCCGCGATCTCTCAGATGATACTACCATGCTCGACGACTCTATCACCCAAGAGCGCCCCTTCGGAGCCCCCCAATTCATGAGCCCCGAGCAGCAATTTGATCCCCGCTTGGTCACCCATCTCTCCGACATCTACTCTCTAGGCAAAACCATCGAGTTCCTCGCCACCGCAGGCGGCAATCCCACCATAGAGATCTCCGACAAATGGGACTCCATCATACGGAAATGCACCGAGCACAACCCTAATCGACGCTACCAGAGCTGCACCGAGCTCCTCGAGGCAATACGCACAGCAGCCATTCTATCCCCCCCTCCTATTCAGATCCCCGCAGACATCTCTGCGACTGCTCCCCAAAAGCACTATATCAGTCCATCCAAACAGTCCGCCGAAGAGCTCATCCGCATTTTCAACGAGAAATACGATCAAATATTCGATTTCGACATCGATTATGCTGGTCATATAAGAATCCAGCGCTACTACGATCACCCCAGTCGCCCCCATGTACAAATCCCCGATTTCGTCTATGGATTTAAACAGATTAACGAAAAGCAAGCAATTTTCCCGCGCCTCGACCACGTGCAATCAATAGCTCTGGGAGAAGGCATTCGTGACTTAAGCTACATGTTTTACAAGAGCGGCTCCGGCGAGCTAGACCTGAGCTCATGGGATACATCGCGAGTCACAAATATGAGCGAGATGTTTAGCGAGTCCAAGCTCACGCATCTAGGCGACATCGGCTCTTGGGATACGTCCGA